>CAZAVQ010000067.1:0-4649 GCA_964488635.1 uncultured Nitrososphaeria archaeon | reverse complement strand
TAGGTTTAAGCCATTGACCAAGAACCACGTCATAGAGTTCTTGAAGCGAATAGCGGATAACGAGTCCTTAGAGATCGACGATCAAGCACTAGAAGTCATCTACGACTTCTCCGAGGGAGATATGAGAAAGGCCATAAACATCCTTCAAGCCTCCGCGTCAATTGCCAAAAAGATCGATGAGAAAGTAGTATACCAAGTGATGGGCTATGTCAGCAGGGGAGAGGTACGAAAGATCCTAGAGCTCGCGTTAAGCGGAAAATTCACCGACGCCCGGGATGAGGTACGCAGAATACTCTACGTTCAGGGCGTTATGCCCAGCGACCTAGTCTCAGCCATTTATCGGGAGCTTTTCTATCTCGATCTGAGTGAAGAGGATAAGCTAGATCTCTTAGATCTCTTAGGCGAGGTAGATTATAGGCTCTCGGAGGGAGCGACCCCAGAAGTCCAGCTCATGGCCTTTCTCGCGAGATTAGCCACCAAAGCTAAGAAGAAATAGTCTGGGAGGGGATGGAAAATCTTTGACCGAGATCTGGGTTGAAAAGTATAGACCGAAACGCGTCGCCGAAGTCATAGGCAATAAACAATCAGTTCAAGCCTTCCTTGAGTGGATGAAAAACTGGGAACTCGGAAAACCCCCTGAAAAGAAGGCTGCGCTGCTCTACGGGCCAGCGGGAGTTGGGAAGACGAGTCTAGTCCTCGCATATGCCCAGGAACACGGCTATGACGTGGTCGAGGTAAACGCCAGCGACTGGCGAAATGAAGCGAGGATGAAGTCTATAGTCGGCGAATCATCCCTCCAGGCCACCTTAGATGGATCAACAAAGAAAATAATTCTGATAGATGAGGTAGACGGCATAGCTGGAAGAGAGGATGCGGGTGGAATAGCCGCCCTTAAGAAAATAATAGATGAAACCCGGATCCCCTTAGTCTTGGTCGCGAACAACCCGTGGGATCCTAAACTCGCCTCGATAAGGGATAGGTGTTTGATGCTGGAGTTTAGGAGACTGCGGAAAAGCGAGGTCTTAGCGAGGTTAAGATATATCGCAAAAGCGGAGAAGATACAGGTTTCAGACGCGGTTCTACAGAAATTGGCTGAGAGATCGGAGGGAGATCTTAGATCAGCGATAAACGATTTCCAAGCAATCACAGGCGGTAGAAAAGCGGTAGATGAAAGCGTCCTCGCGGTCCTAGGCACCAGAAATAGGGTTAAGCAGATATTCGAGGCACTTAGGATGGTGTTTAACGCGAAGTCGATCCGCGCGGCTAGAGCTGCGCTCGAAGGACTCGAAGTCGATTTAGACTCCGTATATACTTGGCTTGTTGACAACGCACCCCTCCAAATTCCGGATCCAAATGACCTCGCTGATGCCCTCGAAGCGCTAGCGCGCGCAGACGTTTATCTCAGCAGGGTTAGTCAAAAGCAGGAGTGGAAGCTGATACGATATGCTGTGCCGATAATGACGGGAGGCGTCGCGGTTTCGAGGAGACATAAGCCGTCGGGTTTTGTGAAATTCACCTTCCCACCTAAGATCAGATTCATGCAGCGGACGAGTAAGGAGCGTGAGATCAGGAAGTCGATAGCATCAAAGATCTCCGCAAAGCTGCATCTATCGACTTCGAAGGCGATGACGCAAATGCTCCCTTACATCTCGTTCATAGTAGCCCATAACGAGGAGATGGGAAAAGCACTTGCGAAATATTTCGAATTCACGTCATCGGAGCTTGCCTATTTATCTGGAAAAGAAAAAATCGAAGTCAAAGCCGCGAAACCCTCAAGGCGGAGGAGAAGAACTCGGACCTAAGGATGTTTCTTTCCCCGCTCAAGAATCGACTCCAATTCGCGTTGTAGGATTGATACGGGAATTCCTGGAAGCGAGATATATGACCGCCTACCTTTCGTGCCTTCGCTCTTCACGTTTATCCTAATTATCCCTAGGTCGTCGAGTCTCTGCAGGTATTCCCAGAATCTGGTGTAGGCCCGGGGCTGAGTGGAATACTCTTCGCAAACAAGCCTGTAGTGTTGATTCAGCTCGCTGGCCGTGAGGTATGCCTGTCCCCCTTGAAGCCCCCTACTCAAAGCTAGGAGGATGAGCTGTTCATGCTGGTCCAGGAACTCCAGATGCTCTCTTCTGATGGCCGGGTAGACGCTTGCCGAAGCCTTTCTGACATGTTCCGGGGTAATCTTCGTGGAGCCTTCTGCCTCGGCGTATTTTCCAGCTCTCCACAGGATGTCGAGGGCGTATCGGGCGTCACCCCGCTCACCCGCCAGATCCGCTATAAGTCTTAAGGACTCTTCCATTAGAACCCCCGGTAAGAGGGCCTCTTCGGCGCGGAACTTCAATATATCGTAAAGCTGTTTGCTGCTGTATTCTCTCAGGTAAATCACGTTTCCCAAGAGGCTACTTTTTGTGCTCTCATCTAATAGGTCGAAGATCTCCGGATTCCGGGTAACCAATATCAGCGAGATTCTAGGCAGGGTCGTCCTTTCCTCGCCTATTCTGCTGAGCAAGTATAGCGCGTCTTCTTGTCTGCTGATAAGGGCGTCGACCTCGTCCAATGCGATTATTGCATAGACTTTCTTCGCCTCCAGGTAAGAAAGTATCTTGTGGAACAACTCCTCATTCGAGAAACCTCTTGTGGGAAGCCTGGCTCTCAGCTGCTCGATAATTCTAGTCAGAATTGAGAGAGTGTTCCTGCTGATCCTGCAGTTCACATAGATGAACTTGAGGTTAACGCCGCTCCTCTTAGCGGTCTCCGCGGCGCTTATTCCAAAGAGTTTAACCAACGCGCTTTTTCCAGTCCCTATTGAGCCTGTGATTATCACCCGGGTGGAGACTAGTGAATAGCCGTCTATAACCCCGCTGAAGAAGCTCTTCAGAAGCTTGAACTCTTCGTCTCTATGCGGAAGCCTCCTTGGAATGTAATCGGGGGACAGCTTCCCCTCATCCTTGAAGATCCTCATTCCTCCCGATAATAATCCGAGGCGGTCATTCATTTAAATTAAGGAGGTGGTTGAAAGTGCGAGAAGATAAATTTTCATAACCCATGAGGTACTTAACCTGGCGTGAGAAATGGACGAGCGGGAATTAACTAGGATCTTATCGAGATTTATGGCATTGGTTTCGACCAGACTCCCTGACGACGTTTCCGAGGTTTTGAGATCCGCGGCCGCGTCGGCAGACGATTTGGGACAAAAACAGCTGTTTCAGATAATGTTCGATAACTTGGAGCAAGCTCGTTTAGAGAGTATTCCGATTTGCCAAGACACGGGTACCCCATACTTCCACATAAAATTAGGAACAAAATCTCCGTTCATCAACTGTATTGAACGATGTTTAAGAGAAGCCGTGGCGGCGGCCACATCCGAGATTCCGCTTAGGCCGAACGCTGTTGACCCCTTTACCGGAAGAAATACGGGCACAAACGTCGGCAGGAACATACCCTGGATCGATTACGAGCTCGTACCCGATTCGGATAAGCTGGAGATCTGGCTCCATATGGCGGGTGGGGGCAGTAGCCTCGTCGGAAGATCCCTCGTATTAAAGCCGCTGGAACGGATAGAGGGGATGGCAGAGGTCTTGATCGAGACGCTGATAAATAATGGAATAAATGCATGCCCACCGCTCTTCCTCGGCGTAGGAATAGGGGCCACGATGGAGATCTCGGCGATATTGGCCAAGAGGGCCTTGCTGAAACCCGTGGGGAAGAGGAGTGATGACCCGAGGATCGCTAGGATTGAGGAGATACTGTTAGAGGATCTGAATAAGTTAGCCATAGGGGTTCAGGGAATGGGGTTCGGCAAATCCATCTTAGACGTCCACGTAGAATACTCGGCCAGACATCCCACCACCTTCGCGGTCGGAATCTCCGCGAACTGCTGGGTTTTTAGGAGGGGGATAATGATATTGTATCCTGATGGAGGATTTGAGATACCTACGCATAGGGAGGCCGACAACTTATGAAGGAACATCACTTGACAACTCCTCTGGGATTTAGGGATATAGCCCAGATATCCATAGGAGACATTGTGTATCTCTCCGGAGAGATAGTTACGGGAAGAGACGCGGTTCATAGAAAAATAATCGAAGAAAACGCAGTCCCCCCAATAGACCTCAGGGGCTTAGCGCTCTTCCACGCAGGCCCAGTAGTAAAAAGGCATGGCACCGAGTGGGAGATCGTCGCCATAGGATCTACGACGAGTATGAGGATGGAGAAGTATGAGGCGGAGTTCATAGAGAAAACGGGGATCAAGATGATTATAGGAAAGGGCTTTATGGGCGATAAAACGGCCAGGGCGTGCGCGGAGAATGGGTGTATCGTGGGGCTTCTTCCCGGAGGATGTGCGGCCCTCTTCTCAAAGAAGGTCAAAAGGGTGGTGGGGGTCTACTGGGAAGATCTGGGGATCCCCGAGGCCATGTGGGTTCTCGAGGTAAAGGAACTTGGGCCAATCTATGTGACAATAGATTCTAGGGGAGAAAACCTCTACGACCTCAGGCGCAAATCCCTAAAGGACTCGGGCCGCATAGTCTCAGAAAAGCTCCAACACGATCTCTTCAGATTCATCTAAGAGACCCAAACTTCTTCTTTAAATTCTCCAAGACCTGTTGAAGATATAAGCTTTCCAGACTCCTCTCTGAAAGTGGGTTACA
>CAZAVQ010000066.1:1178-4705 GCA_964488635.1 uncultured Nitrososphaeria archaeon | reverse complement strand
TCGAGGAAGCTCACATATCTGGGTTTACCGTCTTCTCGTAGTATCGTATCGCTCCCGATCGTGACCTCCTTTATCCTGAGGTTCGAGTAGAAGCTCTTCCTCAAGAGCATGATCGTCCGGATGCAGTTTTCTATATTTCGACCTCTGGCCCGCAGGGTTACCTCGCGTTCACCTCTATTAAATAAGGTTATACACGCCGTCACGTAGCGCATCGCGTCCTTCTTCCCGACGATGACCAGAGATCTCACCATTACTAGCCTAATAAACCTCAGAGAGCGAATAGTTATTCTTTTTCCCTATCTCGTTAAAGGAGGCAGAGCCCCCAGAGGGAACCGAGGATTGAGCTCGCCGTGAGGAAGGAGAAGAAGAGGGTTAGGCCGCGGTAGGCCTTTGCGGCGGCTTCTTCTAGGAAGTCGGGGGACATGACCTTTATGCCGCGGAATCTGAGCCTAAGCCGGGCGACTTCCACCGGGCGTAGATTCTCTAAAGCCCTTTTAGCGGCTTTAAGGGATTCTTCGGCTAACCTGCCGGCTGGAATGACCTCTCCCAGTGGGTGATACCCCCTTCCACCGAACTTCAGTCCATTAACTATGTGGGTATCCGTCGTCACGGCTTCCACCGCCTTGAATCCGAGGGGTTTTAGTTCTCTGGCGATAGCGTCCCTAACCTCGGGTAGGCAATTATTACCATCTAAGGCTACTATCGCCGTGAGCGCGCCCCTGTGGCCGAGTATTAGTACCGAGATGCCGAGATCCCCTATTCCATCTTCACGCGAGAACCCCTCGACGGCGTTCCTCGCGTAACCCAAGAGTAGAGGAGAAGTTTCATCCGGGGATTTCATCGACGCTTTTTCTAGGATTTTCAGAAATTCTTCGATGCTTCTATCATCCAGATCTTTAACATCGTCTGAGAAACAGTTGTGGGCATCAACCGGTATCAGCGAGTCGTCATCCACCTTCTCGAGGATGCTCGGCGGTATATCCTCCATACCCTTCGGATGCTTCGTGAGGAAGAGCAGCTTAGAGCCGCCTATGGATAATAAGAGCCCCCTCGCCTCCCCCTCCCATATTTCTTGGGGACTGCTGGCGGAAGACCTATACGAACTCTCTAACGCCTCTACAGCCTCTAGTATCCCGTAGGCGATTTTCTCGCAATCCTTAGCGGTAATTATGTTTGTTTCGTGGTTTGAGGGTCCTTTGAAAAAGATCGTCTCGACGCCCTTGGATCCAAGTTTCTCGGCGATGTCATAGATCAACCCGCTGCTTCCAAAATTCTTGAAGGGTCCGGGGTGGAACGTCGGTATCATAACTGCTACTTTCGGTCTGGCCGCCCCCAGATCCCTAAAGCACAACACATCCACTCGGATTTCGGCTTCTTCGTCGAGGTTCTCGGCAATTTCTTCGAGCCAATCCCTCCTCCCATCCAATAGAACCGCGAGAACCGATGAAACATAATTCCAGATAGAGACTCGTTTGATTGGGAAAAATTTGACTAAAATGAATATCAGCGCTAGGGCGCCGCATCCCCCGGCCACGTAGCTCCCCGCCATGGCGACTCCGTATACCCCGTTATTCAGAAAAAGGATCGGTGGAATGGACTCTGAGATCATGGCGGAAAACAGGAATGGAGAGGACCTGAGTATGCTCTTCCCTGAGAGAGATAAATAAATGATCGTCCTTAGGAAGGAGCCGGCGGCCGCGATCACCGTGAACGCGATTAAACCTACTGGAGTATAGAAAGATAATAGACATCCGGCTATCAAAAAGATCGAGTTCACCGTGGTTATCTGATTCATCCTCCTTAGGTTTAAGAGACCGAGTTCAAAGCGATCCGCGATCCAGTTGACAAAGACGCTGAAGAGAAATCCCAAGGCGACTAGGAGCGAGTATTTTCCGAAGCCGCCCACACGGATGATCGCTGCTGATGCAACCAAGGATACAATTGTAGCTAATCCCAGAAGCCTGCCTCTGACCGGAAAGCCCCAGAGGAAGCGGTATAGCGATGAGATCCTAGAGGTGGCGCTTTTAGACGGCAATTCTTCAAACGCTGAGCGGGCAACAAACATATAAATGTAAAACTGGGGAACAATTCTGCTGGAAGATTAGACGCCGTGTGAGAGAAGGAGATGTTCCCGAGAAAGTTAAGCGTTACACGGAGGGGAGGGCTCCACGTATCATCCGAAGAAACCTCAATATGGCTGGATTCTTCCCCTCAGGATGGCGGGATAGGACTTGTCACGCATGCCCACTTCGATCATTCTCCAAAGAAGCTCTCAGGGATAATCACAACGCCCGAAACCGCGAGCATCCTCAAATTATTCAGAAGAGGCGATGTAAAGAGGACGATAAGATACGGTGAAAGGATCAAGGTCGGGGGATTAAGCGTCGCCTCCCATCCCTCGGGCCACGTTTTCGGATCGAGTCAATACCTTATAGAGCGTGATGGAGAAGCCCTCGTCTACACCGGGGATCTAAACACATATGACAGCGTCCTCCTGAACGGCGCCGAGATAATAGAGTCCGACACCCTAATAATAGAAGCAACCTATGGATCTCCGCGCTACCTCTTCCCTAAAAGGGAGGAAATCTACGCAGAAATCATCAGGTGGATCTTGCGGACGATTAGGAAGGGTGAGATCCCCGCCTTCAAGGTTTACGCGCTTGGAAAAGCCCAAGAGATAATAGGTATAGTAAACAGTTACCTCAACATCCCGGCGGTCACGAGCTGGACTGTCTCAAAAATAACTGAGAAACACAGGGATCACGGACTGAAGTTAGATCATCTCCCGATCTACGTCAAAGACGGAATTGAAGCGTTCAAGCAGGGAGAATGCGTCTACATCGCGAGTAGACGGCAAAACCCGCCATCAAGGCGGAGGCTTAGATGGGCTGTAGCGACCGGCTGGGCCCTACGTTATAGGATGTCAAGCTATGATGCCGCGTTCCCCCTCAGCGGCCACGCGGATTTCCCGGGGCTACTAAGCTATGTTAAGGAGAGCGGGGCAAAGACGGTTTACGTAGTCCACGGCTTCACTGAAGAATTCGCGAAACAGCTGCGGAAGATCGGGATAGGGGCCGTCAGTTTAGATTGAGGAAACGACAAGAGATAAAAGTTGGCGTATCCGCACATAGCTGAGATGGGTGCGAGAAGACGTAGAGAAGCGCCGATGCCGGCTTCCGCCGCGGGCCTCCTAAGGTTCTTTGAAGAGGAGTCTAAGGGCATCAAGGTTAGACCCGAGATAATCCTAATACTCGCAGGCATGATGATAGCCCTGACGATATTGATGAACAAGTTCTTCCTCTGAAAAAGGCTCTAGGCGGCTGCTTCCTCTAAGGCGAGCTGTCCATATCCGCTGAGTCTCCACAAAGTCTTTCCCCGATACTTTATCTTCTCGACTATTCCCTCGGCGAGCATATTATTCAGGTGTCTTCGTATGGATGATTCACTCAACCCGATCTCCTCCGCCAGCTGGCTCATGGTGTAAGCCTTCTCCGAGAGAAGCTCAACTATCTTCGATCTCGTTAGTA
>CAZAVQ010000066.1:0-1168 GCA_964488635.1 uncultured Nitrososphaeria archaeon | reverse complement strand
TAGTAGACCCTTCCTAACGTTTCGCACGCTGCGGAGGAATGCCCTGCTATGAATAGCTCTATCCGACAACATCTAACCTTGGTCGGAATATCATTAAAAAATTGCGACAGCCCTTCGGCGTCTTCGAATTAGTGATCTAAACTGCGGCTATAAGAATCTGGAAATGGTGTTTTGAGGTCTATGTTCTTCGAACACTTATATAAGCGTTCTCCACTAAATGTAGCTCGTGAGTAACATGCAGGATAAGAAGGTAGTGACCTTTGGAGAAATAATGCTCCGCCTCGCCCCACCGAACCACCTCAGGATAGTTCAGGCGAGGAACTTCGAGGCGATCTACGCCGGCGCGGAGGCGAACGTGGCTGCGGCTTTGGCCAGCCTAGGTGTTCCAGCGGACTTCGTTACCCGTCTCCCCCCAAATGACCTCGGAGATGCTTGCATAGCGTATCTCAGACAATATGGTGTTGGAACCGAGAAGATCGTGCGCGGAGGTGATAGACTTGGAATATACTTCCTAGAAATCGGAGCTGCCCAGAGACCCAACAAGGTGATCTACGATAGAGCTCACTCAGCGTTCGCCACCGTATCCACCGGCACCTTCAACTGGGATAAGATATTCTCAGATGCATGCTGGTTCCACTGGACGGGGATCACGCCTGCCGTGAGCCAGGGGGCCGCGGAGGCCTGTCTCGAGGGGGTTAAGAAGGCGAAGGAAAAGGGGTTGACCGTGTCATGCGACCTCAACTACCGGGCTAAGCTGTGGAAATGGGGGAAGACGCCGGGCGAGGTCATGGGCGAGCTCGTGAAATACGTCGACGTCCTCGTCGCCAACGAGGAGGACGCGGAGAGGGTATTCGGGATAAAGGCGCCTGGAGTCGATGTCACGAAGGGCGAGGTCAGAGCTGAAGCATATGAATATGTTGGGAAGGAGCTTATGAAGAGGTTCCCGAACCTAAAGCTCGTCGCGATCTCGCTGCGAACGAGTATAAGTGCGAGCCATAACAAGTGGTCGGGGGCGCTCTATGATGGAGAAAACCTCTACATAGGGCCGACCTATGATATAATTCCTATAGTTGACAGAGTCGGCGCGGGAGACTCATTTAACGCGGGCCTCATCTATGGTATATTACACTTCGGAGACGATAAACAGAAGATCATAAACTTCGCAGTC
>CAZAVQ010000065.1:0-4758 GCA_964488635.1 uncultured Nitrososphaeria archaeon | reverse complement strand
CGGCTTCCGCGATCAAGTAAACGGATTCCGCGTAGCCGACGTGGCCAGTATACCGGCCGCTACTCAGTCCCCGGGAGAACTCGCTTGGATCTAAGCCGATGCCGATCTTCTTCCTAAAAGCCGCCCTCCGTTTAGCCGCGTCCAGGGATCGCCTAGCTGTTATCTTCTTAACCAGTGGCAGAGATGCGGATATGGTGGCGGCGAGCGTGTCTAGGAGGAATCCGGGATTTATTCCCGTGCCGATGATGGTTACTCCATAGCTCTTAGCCAGCTCGTCGATTCTCCTCGCGAGCACGGGGTATCGATAGTAGGGATATGATAGGGTTTCACAGGTTGAGACCACGGATTTACCGAGTTTTATAGCCGTCACGAGTTGGTCGTAGATCTTCGGGACATATGATGACGTCGCATGTAAGACTACTTCGCAATCCTTCAAACCTTCTCCCGGATCATCGGTTACCCTCACATCCAATTTACCGGAGCCTAGGAGGACGCCGACATCCTTTCCGATCAAGTCGGGGTTCACGTCTACAGCTCCAACTATTTTATGGCCTCTCTCCAACGCGACCTTAGCCAGCGTCCTCCCGATCTCTCCAAACCCGTAGATTGATAATCTCAGGCTCACAGCCAAACATGTAGAAAGAAGATCTTAGCTTTATCTCAGTAAAGCAACTTAATTTATGACGACGTACTACCTCAATTGCGGCCATGAAGGGGAGAGAATTCCTCGAGATAATCTATCGAAGAAGAAGCGTCAGGAAATATGAGAAGAAGCCGATTCCCGATGACGTATTAAACGCGATCCTCGAGGCAGGTCGGCTTGCGCCCACGGCCAGAAACCTCCAGCCCTGGCACTTCATCGTGGTCAGAAACCCCGAGGTTAGGCGGAAGCTCATCTTCAGGGATTGGAACAGCTTTATCGGGGAGGCGCCAGTCGTAATAGTTGGGTGCGGTGAAGCAGATAAGAAGTGGGCGGTCGTTGACGTGGCCATAGCGTTGGAGAACATGGTGATCGCGGCGGAGGCCCTGGGGTTGGGATCATGTTGGATAGGTGCCTTCAAAGAGGAAGAGGTTAAAAGGGTGCTTGGGATACCCGACCACCTAAAGGTCGTGGCGATGATCACCCTTGGTTATCCGGCTGAGAGACCCGATGCCCCGCCTAAAAAGAGATTAGAGGAGATCGTTCACTTCGATAGGTTTTGACGGCGATGGAGATATAAGGAGGCTTGATGAGCTGATTGTGAGAACATGCCGAGCCACGGATCGGTGACAAAGGCTGGGAAGGTCAGGTCTCAGACCCCGAAGATAGAGGCTAAACCCAGGAAGGGGATCATCCCTAGGCTGAGGAATAGATATAATTTCGAGAAGAGGGTGCTCCAAGCGGCTCAGGAGACCGTCTAAGACGTTATCCAGTTCTTGATCGAACTCGCGATACACCATGTTTAAATAGTCATAGAGACCGCGATCATCGGAATTGAACAAGATAGAAAGGGCGCTGAGAAAGCGCGGGCAGGAGGTGGAGCTGGGTGGCCAGGCAGTCCGCTAAACCTAGGAAGCAGCGGAAGAGGCTTTACAACGCCCCATTACATAGATTGGTTAAATTGATGTCGGCCCACCTCTCCCCAGAGCTTAAGGAGAAATACAAGCGGAGATCTCTTCCGGTGAGAGCCGGGGATAAGGTGAAGATCTTGAGGGGCGATTTCAAGGGAGTAGAAGGTAAAGTTGTCAGAGTCGATAGGGAGAGGCAGATGATATATGTGGAAAACGTCACGCTGAAGAAGGCGGATGGAACCACGGTTAATAGGCCGATCCACGTCTCAAATGTGATGATCACGGAATTGAACCTAGATGACCCATATAGGAGAGAGGCGTTGATGAGGGGAAAGGAGGTTGAGGCTTAATGGGACACCTTAAGAGGCTCGCAGCACCGCCCCATCTCAAAATCTCGGTTAAGGAAGCCCTCTTCACGGTTGCACCATCACCAGGCCCCCATCCAAAATACGAGTGCATCCCATTACTCCTAATCGTCAGGGACTATCTAAAATACGCGGAGAGAGGAGAGGAAGCCAAGAAGATAATCAAGCAGGGGAAGATTCTCGTCGACGGGAGACCCATAAAGGACTACAAGTTTCCGGTTGGATTGATGGACGTCATCTCTATACCGGACACCGGGGAGAACTTCAGAATCCTGCCTATTTACAGGCGGGGCTTAGACCTCGTCGACATACCCCAAAGGGAGTCGGGATTCAAGCTTGGGAAGATCGTTAGAAAGATGCACGTCCACGGAGGACATATACAGATAACCCTACACGACGGGAGGAACATCAGGTTCAAGGAGATAACGGATGACGTGAAATCGTATAAGACTAAGGATACCTTGAAGATATCGATTCCAAGTCAGGCGATCCTCGGATATCTAAAACTTGAAGAGGGCAAGTACGGATTATTGATTAAGGGGCCGAAACAGGGGCTCCACGGGAAAATAATCGAGATTAAGAAGGAGGTAGTCTACCCCGCTAAACCCCTAGTCAAGCTTTCAACACCCAAGGGAGAAATCGTGTCCCTGCTCGACTACGTGATGGTGGTTGGAGAAGAAGAGCCCTGGATAAGGCTTCCAACAATATAGCCAAATACGCCGGATCCGGAGAGAATATTCAAATTGAAGATTAACGGGGGAGAGGCGTAGATGTCGTCTGAGGCCGCTGTCACCGAGGTCAAGAAGTCCGAGAACCCTATGAGGAGGATTAGGATAGAGAAGGTGGTCGTCAACTCCTGTATCGGCGCTGTCGGCGCTAGGCTCGAAAAAGCGGCGAAGATAATCGAGAACCTCACAGGCCAGAAGCCCCAGTTTAGGAAGGCTAAGAAGACTATCAAGGGATTTGGAATCTATAAGGGACAGCCAATAGCCGTTAGGGTCACCCTGAGAAAGCAGAAGGCCGTGGAGTTCCTGGAGAAGGCGTTGAAAGCGGTCAACAACACCTTGAAGGCTTCGAACTTCGATGAGAACGGAAACTTCTCCTTCGGGATCAAAGAACACCTAGATATCCCCGGAACAAAATACGATCCCGAACTCGGGATAATCGGAATGGACGTATGCGTCCACCTCTCCCGCCCAGGCCTCAGGATCGCCCAGAGGAGGAGAGCTAGAAGCAAGGTCGGGTCTAAGCATAAGGTGAAGAAGGAAGAGGCCATAGAGTTCATGAAAAACGTCTTCGGAGTGAAGATAATCGAGGAGTAAACACCTCTACGCGGTCAAACTTATATGGTGCCTCATCCACCGAGCCCCAGAGGAAGAGATGGCAAAACATAAGCCCCCGAAGGACAGGAAATTCGGCAAGGGAGTAGTGAAATGTAGGAGATGTGGAACCACGGTGGGGGTCATAAGGAAATACAACCTCTATATCTGTAGAAGATGTATGAACGAGATCGGCCCACTCCTAGGCTTCAAGGTTTACGAATAGGGTGGCAAGATTATTTGGAAGCCTTGAAACTTTTGATATTTTAGCCTAATGTCATCTATCCCGAATCTGCGGCTCTCCCTTTTGGAAAAACACTTATAAAAGGAATACATGGTCGGCTCGGAAGGGATGAGCAAGGACTTGGTGTCGGGGCTGTTCACGACGCTTCAGAACAACGAGATGGTCAGGAACAGGGAGTGCGTCTACTACGCCTCGAAGCTCGTAGGAGAGATACTCAAGACTCTCCAGAGACATGGATACGTCGGAGCAATAGAATACATCGAGGATGGGCGAGGTGGGAAATTCAGGATACAGCTCCTCGGCAGGATCAACCGAGCCGCCCCGATCAGGCCAAGGTTCAGCGTAAAGAAGGATGAATACGAGAAGTGGGAGCGCCAATACCTCCCGAGTAAGGATATAGGCATACTCATAGTCACGACGAATAGGGGCGTAATGTCCCATAGAGAGGCGAGAGAACAAGGTCTAGGAGGGAAATTACTTGGATACGTCTACTGAGGTGGTTTCCATGCCGTTAAAGGAGTACGTCAGGGAAGTCGAGATCCCCGAAGGGGTAGAGGTGGATATCGAGCCGCCGGCCAAGATAAGGGTTAAGGGGAGACTCGGGGAACTGGAGAAGGATTTGAGCCACGCGGCCGTGAAGCTGGAACTCGACTCCGGGAAGATACTCGTTAAGTTCTTGGGCAAGGGCAGGAAAGCCGAGGCAATGATCGGGACGATCAGTTCCGTAATCAAGAATATGATAACGGGGGTAACTCAGGGCTTCATGTATAAGCTGAAGATCGTGGCCTCGCACTTCCCGATCTCGGTCAAGGTCCAAGGAGACAAGGTCATAATCGAGAACTTCATCGGCGAGAGATTCCCGAGAATAGCCAGGATCGTTGGGGATGGAACAAAGGTGGAGGTCAAGGGAGATGACGTAATCGTCAAGGGGATTGACAAGCAGGCCGTAGGTCAAACCGCCGCAAACATAGAGCAGGCGACGAAGATCAGAGAAAAGGACCTCAGGAAATTCTTGGATGGAATTTACATCTATGAGAAGAAGGTGGGTTGGGAGTGAGCCCTGTAAAGATCCCGAAGTGGGTAAGGGAGCTCAAGCTTAAGCGACCCGAATTCGTGAGACAAGAGAGCTGGAGATATGTCAGGCTGAAACCCAATTGGAGAAAGCCTAAGGGTAAGGACAGTAAGATGCGGCTTCAAGTCAAGGGATGGCCACCCCTCGTAAAAGTCGGATATAGAACCCCGAGAAAATACCGCGGACTACACCCCAGCGGATACAAGG
>CAZAVQ010000064.1:0-4764 GCA_964488635.1 uncultured Nitrososphaeria archaeon | reverse complement strand
TTTCAGGATTTATTCGTCAAATTTATAAATGCCGTTCGTCAATAGACGGAACCCCTCGACGTGAAACCTTCCTATCCGATATATCCTTTCAGAAGTCCTGCGACTCCTCCGAATGCGCTCTTTAACATGGATCCCTCCTCGTGTTCAGATGATATTAGTTCAACTTTTGTCCTGACCTTCTCGGCCTCTTCAATATAGAAGTCCACCAAGGACTTTTCTTCAACGAGTTCTAATCCGGTTTGACCGCATTTCTCACATGGCCTAGAAAGTAGCTCAGGGACCTTCACCGTTTTCTCCGACTCATCTACTGTATACTCATACTCCGCCCCGCAATTACCGCACCTAATTTTGATTCTCAATTTTTCTAGATCCTCGGAGATAAGGAGGACTTCTAGCAATCCGTTTCTAAGCGCCCTTAAGACCTCTTTTTCGCCATAGACGGCTTTTCCATTTTCTTTCATAGCTTCGTTCATCAGCTTCCTCACAAGTCTCTGCTCTTCTACCATTCTGAGTTCCTTGAGGAAGTTCTCGGCCCTCTTTATCGCCTCCCTTACCCCCTCTCGCCCGGAATAAGATGTGTCCACGATGTGTATCTTATCCTTAAACGTGTAATGCAGGTAACCTTTCTCGACGAATATCTCCTTCGTCGGCCCGGGACCTGCCACTATGATCCCCTTGATCTCCGGATACTTTAAGAAGATCTCATTCGCGTGGGCGGCGACCCGCTTGTAATATTCGTTCAGGTTCATCTCCCTCAATCTCTCGAATCTCCTGGCGGATTGGCCTCCGGCGTGGTGTTTCCCGGGTACCCCTGAGGTAAAGGTCTTGAGTTCCGCTACCTTCCTTCCCCTGACGACGGCGACCGCCGCTTCCTCGTTATCGATTACTAGTATGCCATATACGTCCCTCTCCTTTAAGAGCTCCTTTAAGGGCTCTAGGTAGAATTTGCTATCACATCGGTAGAGCAGGAGGTTTATCGGCTCCGGAGGGATCACGTGATAGACCTCGATCTTCTCATTTCCCACGCCGCCGTTCTGCGGTATGGCTCCGCTGAAGATTATCAACCCTGTTGGACCAGCTCTATTGAAGAGTTTCAACCTCTGGATGGCGCTCTCGATGGCGTCTTGCACGTTCTTCCTCGTGCTCTTCGATTTTATGTTCGCGGCGGTGGCGTATTCCTGTCTTAGATAGCCTATGACGTCCGCGATGGGCTTATTCGGCGGGATATAGAGCGAGATGAGCTCGGTTCCCTTACCCTCCTTTGACTCGAGTTCTTTAATCAGCTTCTTGAAACGGTAAAGCGATACAGAGTCCTTTCTGTCGAGTTTAGCCTGCATATAGAATCACCTCTAAAGGCGGTAATAGTCAAAACCGATTAACTAATTTCCAGGGTTTTCTACGCAATTTTTCTCCTCAACACCACAGTTAAGGCAACTTAAATGTTTTAGGCCGGATCCATGCGAGATTCTCCGCTCTATTCACGGCGCATAAAAGTCTCAAGGCTGATTACCGGGATTCGATGAATCTCAATACGTCTTCTAGGCTGCCCTCCTCTTCAAGCTCCTTTATCCAATCCACCTCGCGGCTGAGAGACTTGGCTTCTCCTTTAGCGATTTTTTCGGCTACTTCTAGTGCTAATTTTGAGAGATCTCGCTTAGTAACGTTCAACTGTATTATCTTATCCACCTCAAATTTGCTGACAGCCTCATAGAGGGGTTGATCTATCAGCTCTGCCAATACGTTTTCACGGATCTTGTCGGGGGGATATCGTCTCTCCCTTAAAACGCGTATTAACTCGGTCGGCTTCATCCTCAGGATGATGGCCATTTCGACATCGACCCCCCGGGGCTTAAATGCGTAGATAGACGCTATGACCGCCTTTTCTCCCGCGAGCTCGGCTCCTACGGCGATCGAGACCTTCCTCAAATCTATCAGATAAGCCTGAGATCTCCTATCATAGCGCGAGTATAGCCTCCGTTTCTTCACGAACTCAGGGACGTCGAGAAACCGGATCTTCAAAGCGGAGGCCAGGTATCTGCCGAAGGTCGTCTTACCAACCCCAGCGACCCCTAAAACCATTATCGCCGAACCCTTTTTCGATTCCAAGGAGCTAGATAACTTAACTCATAATAGAGCTTAAATTTTATCCGATGCGAAGTTGCTGATGGTGACCCATGCCGGAATTGAGGAAAGACCCCCTTACCGGCAGACTGGTCTCCTATGCCCCGGAAAGGGCTAAGAGGCCGATCCAGGTCTCGGAAGGCGCCCCCGCACAAGTAGACGACCCATCTAAATGCCCCTTCTGCCCCGGAAAGGAGGACATACTCGCCCCCGCCACCCTCCTCTTAGTTAAAACAGGGGTTGGCGTGAGGTTCGAACATGAGGAGGGAGCTGAACGGAAGAAAAACTGGATAACGAAATGCATTCCAAATCTATATCCAGCGTTCTCCGCGGATGACGTTCTGAGGGATGAGGCTGGGTCGAGAGCCGTTTCGGGAATTCACGAAGTATTAATAGATACTCCGATGCATGAGGGGGATCCTTGGAGGCTTTCCATAGACCAGTTACAGTTCTTCCTCATGACGCTTAGAGAGCGATTAACCCAACTCGAATCAGATCCGAGAATAACCTACGCATGTTTCGGGAAGAATCATGGTCCCCATTCAGGTGGATCCCTTAGACATCCACATACCCACATCTTCGCCACGCCTATAACCCCACCCCTCATAGAAATAGAATCCGAAAGACTTCACGAGGGAGACTGCCTGCTATGCCGGGTCGCCGGAGAATCCTCTAGTCCTAGGAATATACTCTCGACTAGGTATTTTACGGCCGTGTGTCCTTGGGCGAGTAGGGAACCCTATGAGATCATGATATTCCCGAAAGAGCATATGCGGAGGTTCATCGATCTCGATGATGACGGCTTGTTTGAGCTGGCCACATTCCTCTCCACGATATACAAGGCTTTAGACAGCGTCCTAAAATCCCCATCCTTCAACCTAGTCCTCCACACAAAGCCGAAAGATAGAGACGACTTCCATTGGCATCTAGAGCTCATCCCACGGGTCCTAATGCCCATGGTCTCTGAAATCGGCTTAAACATCTATGTCAATACGGTTTTTCCCGAAGAGGCGGCGGAAAAATTAAGATCGGCGATACAGCGACTATGAGTCCCAAATTATGCAGACACTTCGGCGTATGCGGCGGTTGCAGCTTCCTCGATAAACCATATGAAGAACAGGTTGAGGAAAAGGCAAGGCGAGTTGAGGAACTGCTCGGAGTGAAGCCCGATGAGGTCTACCCCTCTCCGAGAGAATACTATTACCGAAATCGGATGGATTATGTTGTCGCTGAGGGCCCGAGGGTGGGGTTAAATGTTAGAGGGAAATGGTGGGAGATCGTTGACCTCGAGGAATGTCTCCTCCAATCCCCGGAGTCCGATATAATCAGAAATCTATTCAGAGAATACCTTAAGGTGAATTCTATCGAGGGTTGGAATAGAATTGAGAGACGGGGGCTCGTGAGGTTTCTCAGCATAATAGAGGGAAAATTCACCGGGGAACGGATGATATTCGTGGTTTCCTCGAGATATGACGAGAAGCTGCGGCTTCAAGATTTTCTCGACCTCCTTAAATCAGAAGGAGTAAATGTATCAAGCCTAATCCTCGGGATCAATCCGGAAGTACGGGAAGACGCAAGGGCAGGAGAGCTACGCGTCGTCATCGGACAGGAGACCATAAAGGAGGAGATCTTGGGCTTCAGGTACACTCTCCATCCCAACGTATTTTTCCAACCAAATCCCTACACCTTGGAATTCATGTTAAAAGAGGTAATTGAGATGCTGGCGCTCAAGGGATGGGAGAAAGTCTTAGAATTATATTCAGGAGTGGGGACTTTCAGCGTGGTTTTGGCGAGGTCGGCGTTAAAGGTGGTTGCCGTCGAAAGCGATCCAAGCGCCGTGGAAATATGCGAGCTGAATCTCCGCGAGAACAAGATAAGAAACGTCGAGGTGATAAATGAGAGGGCAGAAAGGGTCTCCCTAAAATACGATGTGATCGTATTAGACCCACCTAGATCAGGTCTAAGCTATAAACTTGTGAAAAAGCTGAAGAAAACAAAGCCGAAGAGGCTCCTCTACATCTCCTGTAACCCGGAGACGCAGGCGCGGGATATAAGACAACTGGGCTACCGAATTAAAAGGCTCGTGGCCATAGATCAATTTCCACAGACGCCGCTCATCGAAACCATGGCCCTCCTAGAAAAATAACCCAACGCCCCCACTCGGGGTTTGGCCGGCTCAGCCGAGAGGAGGTGCGCTCATCGGATAAAACCATCAGCCGCGACGTTCACTCCTCATCGCCCTAAGCCCCCCATAAAACCTAAAACCGACCCCCATGTCATAAATTTTAGCGAAGAAGAAGCGCCGCGGGGGTAGCCAAGCCTGGTCAACGGCGCAGGGTTCAGGCCCCTGTCCCGTAGGGGTTCGTGGGTTCAAATCCCACCCCCCGCACTACCAAAGATTTTGCCTTATTTTGTCTAGTAAGACGCTTTTTACTAGATTTCACTAGAACATCTGCTATTTTGTGCAGATTTCAAAGTCTTAAAACCAAGAACTAGTAATCCTCCTACATTAGCTCAGTTTCAAGAAACCTGTTTTCTTCCCATACTTTAAATCAAAAGATCGCAATAATTACTATCTCTTCGCTGCATTTGCTTTAGAAAGATTCTTCTCCTACATTGCTCAGGCGTTCCGTTCTCTACAAA
>CAZAVQ010000063.1:0-4898 GCA_964488635.1 uncultured Nitrososphaeria archaeon | reverse complement strand
CATTAATTTCCATGAAATGCCCATCCTCAATATAGCTGTCGCCGAACAAATCTCTGGCAAACGCGTGAGCCGTCGCAGTCTTGCCGACTCCGGGGGGACCCGCGAACAGCATGTGCGGAACCGCTTTCGTCTTTAGGACATTCTTTAGGCTGCTTACGACTTCCTCTTGGTTTACTATATCGTCTAAGCTCTTGGGCCTATACTTTTCAACCCATGGAAGCTCCGAGATCTCTCTAAGGCTCAGATCCGCCCACCTAACTTAATGTCTCTTAAGCGCTAATTAGACTTTACTATACTTTCTGCGTCATACCTAGATCTCGAGGACCTCAACGGCGTTAAAGTAGGTTTTTTCGGCTACTTTATCGAAAGGGACATCCTTCAACTTACTTATCCACTGAGCTGAAACTCTGACGTTCTCGGGATAATTTATCTCATTAGGAGCCGGGGCCAATACGGGCGCGTCGCTCTCAAGTAGCAAACTATCAAGTGGAAGCTTTCTGACGAGTTTTTGTTTTTGAGAACTTCTAGCTATCGACGGCGGTATGCTGAACATGAATCCCTTTTCAGCTGCTTTTTGGGCGTGGGAGGCTCTGCCGTCGAAGGCGTGCATGATTACGCGGTTGATCTGATGTCTTAGAAGAATTTCGATTGCGTATTTTCCCGCGCTCCTAGAATGGACTATTATCGGGATATCGAGGCTTTTCGCGAGTTCGATAAATTCCTCGAACACCCTCTTTTGTAAATCCCGTTCTTCACGCTTACCCTTCCAGAAATCTAACCCGACCTCCCCAATTGCGACGATCCTGCTCCTCTCCTTCTCTATCAGGGAAAGGACCTCCTCATATCCTCTGAGCTCATAAGGCGCTATCCCAAGGGAGGGATAAACGAACTTATAATCGGATATTTCAAGCGCCTTTAAACAGTCTCTGTAACCCAGTCCAGAAGTCACGACGAACCTCAGCCCGGATCTAATCGAACTCTCAATAACCTCGGATAAGTTCTGTATGAGCTCCGGAGCCGTCAGATGGCAATGTACATCCGTTAACAATCCGCACCGACTTCATTCTCTCCTTAATTTTAGCCTTTCATCCGCGAATTCTTTTAAGATGCAAATGCCATTAAATAAGCATGCCATTTAGGTTTGATGGCGTTGAGATATCTTGGCTGGGTCATGCTGCCTTCCTGATAACCTACCAGGACATCCGATACTACATAGATCCGTTTAAAATTACGCCGAAGGGCCCAGCAGACGTGGTATTAATCACACACGAACACTTCGATCACTTGAGCATCGAAGACCTGAGAAAGATCGCCAAACCAGATACGGAAATAATCGCCCCAGAATCTTGTAAAGAGAATCTGAGGGCATTCGGGACGGGAATAGTGAGATTGGTCAAGCCCGGCGAATCTCTAGATGTAAAAAACGCGAAAGTCGAGACAATCCCCGCCTATAACATCAACAAATTCAGGGCCCCAGGCGTAGTCTATCATCCCAAGGAGCAGGGAGGTGTTGGATACGTGATAGAAGTCGGCGAGATAAGGATTTACCACGCCGGAGACACGGACTTCATCCCAGAAATGAGAGATCTGAAAGTTGATGTGGCGCTCGTCCCCGTAAGCGGGACTTTTGTCATGACGGCGGAGGAGGCCGCGGATGCCGTAAACACGTTTAAGCCGAAGGTTGCCATACCCATGCACTTTGGCTCTATTGTTGGAAGCAGATCAGATGCGGAAACCTTCAAGAAATTAGCTGAGGTTGACGTGGTCATATTGGAAAAGGAGTAGCGAACACCCATAATCATCTTTTTTTCATGAAACGGGTCTATAAACTATGCCGAGTTTATCAGCATACTCATATACTTCCAGCATCTCTTCCCTGCTCGGCCTTCTGGAGATGTCAGGGTATTTATCGGGGTTTAATTGGACGAGGTATTCCGGTCTATACTGCCCCATTATGTTAACCAGCACTTTATCCCCGATATTTTCCGCAATCCACTTTAGAATGGGTTTAGTATCGCATTCAATGTGATTGGGTAAAACTAGGTGCCTAATGATCATATCTCCGTGTTTTGATGCGAGAAGGTGATTTCTCGTCGCTGCCTCTCTGTATCCGATTTTCCCGCGGACATTAGAGAGCCTTTCCGCGCATTCGTTATTCCAGTACTTGAAGTCGGGAAGCCATATGTCAACGAGGTCTAACAAGAGCTTCATAGCCTCCATGCTTAGATACATGTTGCTGTTCCAGAGTATTGGGGTATTGACGTCGAGATATTTCAGGGACTCGATTATGATCCAGGTGTTTGGCGTCGGGTCTCCTCCAACGTAATTTATGTTCGCGGCGCCATCTAGCCTGAGCCTTCTGGCTATCAGGGCGAGCCTCTTAGCATCCACCTCGACCCCCGCGTCTTCTAGTTTTCCCCTCGGATGGGATATATCCCAGTTCTGGCAGAAAACGCAGTTAAGGTTACAGGAGACGAAGAAGATTGTTCCTGAGCCGCCTTCCCCCTCGGTTCCGATTAACGGGGCTTCTTCTCCATGGTGATGGAAGAAGGACGCGACGTAGGCTCTATCGCCCAGCTTACATACTCCTCTCTGCCCGGCAGTCCGGTCGACCTCACATCGCCACTCGCAGAACCGACACTTCTTCAGAATCCTCTTAGCGAGTTCTATTTTGAGGTCGAGGTATGAGGGATTCGCCGGCCTAAGCCTATCCCAATCAACTCCCTTCCCGAATTCCTCTTTAAAACGGCCCTCGACTTCCTCGTGAAGCTCGTCATGGATCTTCCAAAGCTCTTCTTCATCTAGGTCTCGTAGATTGCTTGGCGCTCTAATGGAGCGTACGATCGCGAACTTCGCCGGGGTCTCGTTTAACATCACGGATCTATACCACTTTAGCCTCCTAGCTACCTCGGGATCTTTCCAGACCAGTACGGCGTCCGGACGCAGCGCCCTAATCCACAAAACACTCTCCATTACCTAGTCGCAGTTATTAGATAAAAGAATTAACTCCTAAAGGATGGGAGCTTCACGCCTCTTTGGCCTTGATATCTTCCACTGTATGGTTTCTCGACCGGGGATGAGAGCCTGGCGAAGACGACGTGGATGAATCTATCGCCTGCGTGTAGCCGGACTGGGAATTCCCCTCCGACAAGCTCTATGGTTAACTGGCCCTCGAAGTTGGCGTCTATGATCGTCGGCGGAATCGTGAGACCTACCCTCGCATAGCTACTCCTCAAATTCACGAACCCCATGAGGTCTAATGGAAGCTTGATATACTCTATCGTATGCAACAGCACGTGTTCTCCGGGATTTATAACGAAGCTTTCCGCCTCCTCCAGCTCATAAAATTCCTCTATGTTATAATCGCGATGAACGTCGAAAACCTTCGAGGACTTTTTCATCCTCGCTATCTGCTTTCCCAGCCTCAAGTCCAGCCCATTCTCTCTCACGACGTCATCTCGAAACGGTTCTATAACGAGCCTCTTGTTCCGAATATAATTCCACAGGTCAAAGTCGCTCAGGATCAATTTTCATCGCGATTCGTTAAAAATTCCGAGCTTAAGAGGTTATCTCCGGGTTGATTGGCGGTAAAGCCGTGGGAGTGCTCCGGTTACACCTCGACCACATCTAGATCCTTTGGGACATAGATCTCGCCGTCGAAAACCTCTCGGAGTCCATCGACTAGCTCCCTTACCTTCTCTTCCATCTCCGGATAGAGGTGCACCACTATGAGGATCTTAGGACCTATCTCCTCCGTTATTCTGATCAAATCCCTATCGGAAGTATGTTTTCCCAGAAGTTTCTCGGCCGGAAAAGAGCATTCATGTATCAAAACATCACATCCTCGGGCCAATTCTATGAGATTCGGATCTGGACCTGTATCTCCGGAATAAACGATTGAGCGCCCCTCGAGTTCAAGTCTATAAGCTACACCATTAAAGTGCTCAACATTCGTGAAATAAATTTTCACGTTATTCAAGTCAGTGGATCCTCTCCAGAATTCCCGTATGTCTATGAGGTCTATGCACCCGAGTCTGGATAAGTATCCGAAGAGCCTGTGATCTCTGAGCAATAAGTCTAGGAATTGCCTTAACCCTTTCGGCCCATATACCTTCAACCTACTCTTTTCCTTATCATATGCCCTAATCTTGATTAGGGGTAATAGGTCTGCGACGTGATCGATGTGTAAATGCGTAATAAGGATGGCTTTGATCTCATTCGGGTTCACGTTTATTCTCCTCAGTTTCTCGATCGTCCCGGGGCCTATATCCAAGAGCAGTTTCCCAGCTTCTTCGGAGTCCACTAAAATCCCGGAAGAAAATCTGGACGGCGTTGGAATTATTGAGCCTGCTCCCAGAATAATGAGCTTCAGGAGAATCACTCCCTCCTCGAGAGTATCTCCAACCACGGATTATCCACTAAATACGAAGGAAGATTTTTCCCGCCTTTTCCGCTGTTGATCGTTTTTGTAGTTACGCTGACCTCCTCCACCTTCGGCTCCGCCTTTCTCAGCTTTCTCAGCTGAATCACCTTGTTCTCGATTTCATTTATCCTCGTTATCACCTTATTTTGCTCTCTTTCAAGCCTATCAAGTCTCACCTCTATTTCTTCCAACGCCTTTAGAATTCTCGAAAAATCTCTCCTTAACCGGATCAGCTCCTCTTCCCCTATGCGCCTTTCTTGTCCCGGTTTATGTTCTTCTTTTCTATCTTTATCGATCTCTCGGATCTTCGGGGGGATTATTTCCTCGGCTCCTAGGTTATCATAGATTATCAAACCGAGGCCGTGGAGGGCCATGACGTCTTCATCTACGGCTCTTTGGTATTTCCTCGGAATCGCTATCGTGACGCCATTAAATTTTCCCTTGAGCTTTTCGGCTTGAAGCAGAGCGTCTTGTA
>CAZAVQ010000062.1:0-4917 GCA_964488635.1 uncultured Nitrososphaeria archaeon | reverse complement strand
GGCGTCCACAAGGAGCGGCCTCCACAGGACCCAGATTGGTGGTATATCCGGGCTGCGGCGATCATGAGGAAACTTTACATAAGGGGGCCGATTGGGGTCTCTAGGCTGAGGACCCTCTATGGCGGTAGGCATAGACGTGGCCACAGGCCGCCCAAATTCGCTAAGGGAAGCGGGGCGATAATCCGGAAAATCTTACAGCAGCTTGAGGCCGCGGAACTGGTCCAGAAAGCGGATAAGAGGGGGAGGGTTCTCACCCCGAAGGGCAGGGAATTGTTGGAGGAGGCGGCGAAGATAGTTTTGAAGGCTGAAGCCGCGCAGAAGGCTTAATCCTGCTCCCTCGAATACGGTATCCCTAGCGATTTCGGAACCCCTATCCTCTTCTTCAGGTTCTCGAAGGAAATCAGGATCAAGGTTATGATAGTTATCAAGTAGGGAAGCATGGCGAGGAAGTAGGGGCTCTGCGCGCCGAAGCCGAATAGCTGAAGTCTAAACTGGATCGTCTCTATGCCGCCGAACAAGTATGCGCCGAGAATGGCCCTCAACGGATTCCACGTAGACAAGATTACAAGGGCCAGGGCGATGAAACCCTTGCCAGCCGTCATTCCTTCTTGCCAGAATGGGTGGAACCCTATGAAGAGATATGCGCCGGCTAATCCGGCGAATCCGCCGCTGATAATCGTCGCGAGATATCTAACTAGGAAGACGTTCACTCCGAGGGAGTCCGCGGTCGCCGGGTCCTCTCCTACCGATCTGAGGCTTAGCCCGAGCTTTGTCTTGAATAATATGAACCACATCGTGATCGCCGCGATATACGAGACGTAGACGAGGATGTTGTGGTGGAAGAAACTTTTTCCTATGACCGGTATATCGGATAAGAAAGGTATCTCGATCTCCGGGAGCTTCGGGGCCTCTTGAGTTATCAACGCCTGCTCAGGAAGCGCCGGATTAAGCGTCAAGAGTATCTTCTTCCTGATCTCCGGGAACGCTATGAACCCGCTGAGCCCCAATCCAAGTATCGTTAGTGCCAGCCCCGCAACTACCTGATTTAATCTCATGTGAACAGCCATAACGGCTAGAATCAGGCTCATCAATATCCCAGCTATGATGGATACGATTATGGCGGCGAGGTGGCCATATGCGAGGGTGAAGATGAAGGAGAGCGCGGCGCCCATGATCATCATGCCTTCGAGTCCGAGGTTGAGTATCCCCGATCTCTCTGCATAGATCTCGCCGAGCGAGGCCAAGAGGTACACGGTTCCCATTTGAACCGTTGTGTGTAGGACGGATTCGACCCACTCTATCATGGCCTCTCCCCACCTGACCCCCTTTCGAGGACTATTCTATAACGCTTGAAGAACTCGCCCATCAATATGAACAAGAAAATTATCGCCTGCATCATCTGCGTCGCGGTCTTCGGGATATTCATGGACGCTTGAAGGCTCTCCCCCGCTGTTAGAAGGCCGCCGAAGAAGATGCTCGCAACGACTATTAGCCAAGGGTTTAATCCCGCGAGCGCTGCGACGATTATCGCCGTGTAACCATATCCCGGAGAAGCCCTGGGCCGTAATCTTCCAATTATCCCGCTGACTATCGATAGTCCGCCGACTCCCGCTAATCCCCCTGAGATAAATCCGCCGAGCATGATAACCCTCGAGACGTTGATTCCGGCGTATCTGGCGACGTTCGGGTTCTGGCCGACGACTTTTATCTCGAATCCCAGTTTAGTGTATTTCATGAGGAAATAGGCGGCCGCCGCTCCGAGAACGGAGATCAATAACCCGGTATACGAGGCGTTATTGAATACGAAGAGGAGTCTGGCGTAATCCGGGAACTCTATTGATAGGGGAAAACCATATCCCTTAGGATCCCTCCAAGGGCCGTGGATCAGGTAATCAACCATCAGTATTGCGACATAATTTAGCATAAGAGTGGTGAGGATCTCGTTTACGTTCAACTTCGCCCTCAAGAAAGCGGGTAGGAGACACCACACGCCTCCAAGGATGAAGGATGAGATGAACATTATGGCGAGAACTGTTTGGTCGCTAAACATGCCATAGTATGCGTGGAGAAGAACGATCCCCGTCGATGCGAGCATTCCCATATAGATCTGACCTTCCGATCCTATGTTCCAAAAATTCATCTTAAACGCTATTCCAAGACCCAAGGCGCTGAGACAGATCGGTATGGCCTGTTTAATGGTATGAAACAGGAGTCGGGGATCGGTAAACGCTTTACCGATTATTATGAAAGCGGCCGCGGCATTTACGCCCATTAGGGTCAGAATTATCGCGACGGCTGCGAAGGCCAAAACTATGGCCAAGAAGGTGGTTAAAACAGAGACATACTTAGGATAAGTTATCCTCCTCTCGATCCTCACCACACCGAATGGCGTTTTGATTTTCCTGGGCAAGCTCCATCACCGCGCTTCAACAACTGCCTTGGACATCAATAATCCTAGCTTTTCGATACTCGCTTCTTCGCGGCTCAGAACTCCCGTGATCCTCCCCTCTAACATCACCGCTATCCTGTCGCTAAGCATCATTATCTCATCGAGGTCCTCGGATATGAATAATATTCCCGACCCGAGTTTTTTGTATTTTAATAAGGTTCTATGAACGAACTCCGTCGCCCCCACGTCTAATCCCTTTGTCGGATAAGCGGCTATAATGAGCTTCGGGATCTTTCCGCCTATGAGGCCGGATAACTCCCTAGCGAGGATTAATCTCTGAATATTTCCTCCTGAAAGTGATCGCGCTTTTGTGAATATGCTCGGGGTAATTATCTCGAATTTCTTAACGAGTTTTTCGGAGTCTTCGAACATCTTCTTCCAGTTCAGGATTAGTTTATTTGAGTAAGGTGGATAACGATATGCCTTTAGGAATATGTTATCGACTATGCGCATGTCTTGAATTATTCCCCATCTGGTGCTTTCGGGCGGGATATACGCGACGCCGAGTTCGATTATCCTTCTCGGATTCTCATTTGTGACATCGACTCCGGCTATGATCACCTTCCCTCCAGTCGCCTTCCTCAAGCCGACCACGACCTCAGCCAGCTCTACTTGGCCATTTCCGCTTATACCGGCTATCCCAACGATCTCTCCACTTCTAATCGTTAGGTTTACTTTTCTGAGAGCGGGGACTCCCTTATCGCTGAGAGCCTCGAGGTCTATTATCCTAGCTATCTCGTCTCCGGGTCTCGTTTCCGCGATCTCCGGTCTAAATACAACGGGTCTTCCAACCATGTAATTCGCCAGTTCTTCTTGGGTCGTCTCTCTCGTGTTCTTCGTTACTACGACCCTCCCCTTCCTCATCACCGTTACCCGGTCGCTGACTTCGGTCACCTCATTTAGCTTATGAGTGATGAAGATGATACCTTTCCCCTCGGCCGCCATCCTCCTCAGGGCTCTGAATAGCTCCTTCGTTTCCTGAGGGGTTAAAACTGAGGTCGGTTCATCGAGTATCAATATGTCGGCGCCCCTATAGAGGATCTTAAGTAATTCCACTTGCTGCTTTTCTCCCGCCGACAGCTGCCAAATCTTCATCTCGGGATCTATTTTCCAGCCATAATTCTCAGCGAGCCTCCTTATCTTCTCCCCATGTTTCTTGAAGTCTATCTTAAATTCTAGATACTTAGCGCCGAGGACTATGTTCTCAAGGACCGTGTGGCTCTCTATGAGCCTAAAGTTTTGGTGGACCATTCCTACACCGAGTTCAATGGCATCTCTCGGGGACTTCAGCTCAACTTTTCTACCCTTGATGTAGATCTCGCCCTCGTCTGGTTTGTAGAGGCCATAAAGCACATTCACTAGAGTGGTTTTACCCGCCCCATTCTCCCCTAAAAGGGCGTGAATTTCACCTTTCCTCAGCGTGAAGTCTACGTGATCATTCGCGATAACGCCTGGGAACCTCTTAACGATCCCACGTAAAACAACTAGTTCCTCCAATTTGCAAGCACCTTATCGGTTATTTTTCAACTAATAAAAAATGGGGGATATTCTAAAAAGATTCGGCCCTTTCTACACCTACTTTGGCAACGGCTCCTCTATGTATTCCACGAGCCAATCCATATTCCATAGCATGTTGTGGTCTCCTCGTTCACCCTCCTTAATCCTGACCTCCCCCTCCTGATCTCTTATCGGCTCACCAAGATTACCCTCAACACTAAACGGCTCAAACAACAACTCCTTCATCTCCTCATAACGCTTCTTAATCTCAACCCTCCACTCCTCAGGAATAACAGAATTCAACGGCGCTAGGTAAACGATTCCCTCAGGCTGGCCAGCCGTGCTTTCTTCAACAGGCTTCCTCCACCTGTACGGTACGTAGTCCCCGATCCTCGCCCAAATATCAACCGGCATCCAACTATCAGTCGCAACCATCCTATAGAAATCTAGGTAAATCGGACCCCAGTTCGCGATCTGACCGGTTAAATGCGCGGTTGGGCCATAGGCGCTCATGTCACTGTAGTGGCTGAAGCTCCAAACCTTCTTGCCCTTCTTCTGATATTCTTCGGCGACCTGCAGGACCGTGGGCGTGTCCTCGGTAAATGCCAGGACGTCGCAGTTCTTCTCCTCTATTAGGGCGATCGCCGCCGACCTAGCCTTATCCGGAGAAACCCAATCAAAAATCCACTCAACATGCGCCTCAATATCCCTCCTAGTCCTCCTCTTATACGCATAATTCGCACCCAAAACAAACGCATTGATGTGTCGTACGACTTCGGGTGTCGGGAACGCACCAACATAACCAACAACACCAGTCTCAGTAACCGCGCCAGCCGCCAACCCGTTCAGGAAGTAGAGCTGATAGAATTCGGCGAAGGCAGCGCTCATGTTTTCTGGGGCGTTTCCAGCAGCACCACTCCTATAACCACTAATATGAACAAAATACACATCAGGATACTTCTCCGCATACT
>CAZAVQ010000061.1:0-5081 GCA_964488635.1 uncultured Nitrososphaeria archaeon | reverse complement strand
GTCACTTCTCCTCACCCTCTTTTATAGTTGGGGAGATCATCATGACGTTATCTCCCCTGATCACTATCATCCCGAGCCTCTTCTGCGTCGAGTTTTCGTTAGAGATCTCTTCGGCCTCTTCTAAGACTAAGTTCATGTGTTGATCATAGCCCTGTAGGATCCCGCGGAGGAGTTTTCCACCTCTCAGCCTAACGAGAACTGTGTTGCCAAGGCTCTTCGACAGAATCTTCAGGGAAATGTCTGATGACAAGTCTCCCAACCCACATGACTTCCCATTATCGGCTAATATTAATTTTTACCACACCCCGAGATAATTCCAAACACATACCCCCGGCTATACCTAGAGAATTAAATGATGGATTTCGGGGAGGTATCTTTTTCTTCCGGCAGATGAGAGAAATGAGCCGGGGGCGGCCATGTCGCAGGAGCGGGAGCCGGAGATCTTCAGGGAAATAGAGGAAGAGGTTCAGAAGCTGCTTAAAGGGGATGAAATTAGACGCCGGGAGAAAACCGTAATTCACTATTTCAGCCTAAAACAGGGAAACAAGCTTTTGGAAGAGGTATTGGATACGGCGAGGAAGGGAGACGTCGTTCTCGTGTCATTTGAGAACCCCGACTTGGAGGAGGTTAAAGAGAAGATATCCGCGCTGGCTCAGAAAATGGGGGAGATAGGCGGCAGAGCTTATTTCATTAGATGGCCGACCCTCCTACTCATGAAGAAGGATCTGCAACTTAAGATCCATAGGTAAGGAACGTCAGCTCCGAGACTCTAGGGTGATCGATTCTAAGTTCTGAGGAGTGTATATCCTCGTTCCCGACAATACCTTAGACGCGCTCTTGGCTAAATTCATGACGGCTTCTGGCTCTCCGTGGACCAGAACCAGTTTTTTGGGCTTCGGCTTAAAGGCTTTGAGATAGCCTAGGAGCTGTTGTCTGCTTGAGTGCCCGGAGAAGCCGTCGACCTTTGTCACCTCTAGCTTTACGCTGATAAGCTCGGTTTTCCCTTTCTCGTTGACCATCGGGAACTCCCTAACACCTTTTAGAAGCTTTCTCCCCAACGTGCCCTCAACCTGATAGCTCACGAAGATCAACATGTTCTTATCGTCTGATGCGAATTCCTTCAAGTACGTCAGGATCGGGCCGCCCTCGAGCATGCCCGAGGTCGCCATGATTATCAGCGGCTCACGCGTGTTCAGGATCTCATCGCGCTGTTGCTGACTCTTAACCGCTGTGAAGTATTCGCTCATGAAAACGTTTCCGAGCTCCTCTACCCTCCCGGCGAGCTCCTTTCCTAGGTAGCTTGGGAATGCGGCGTGAATCGCTGTTGCCTCGACGACGAGACCGTCCAAGAATACGGGTACCTCTGGGATCATCCTCGACGAGAATAGGTGATTCAGGACCAGCATGATCTCCTGGGCTCTCCCGACCGCCGGGACTGGTATCAGAACCTTTCCACCGCGTTCGAGGGTCTGCTTGATGTAGTTCGCCAATAGCTGCTCGCTCTCCTGCCTCGTGAACTGCACCGGGGTGGCGCCATACGTGCTCTCCATTATGAGGGTCTCTGCCCTCGGGAACCTGCTGACCGCGGGATCGAGGGTTCTACTGCCCTCGAACTTGAAGTCTCCGGTGTAGATTACGTTGTGGAAGCCCTCGCCGATGTGTATGTGAATTATCGCCGATCCGAGGATGTGGCCGGCGTTGTAGAACGTTATCCTTATGTCCGGGGTTATGTTTGTGACGACTCCGTAGCTAAGGGTCACGGTGTGCTGAACCGCGGTCCTCACATCGTGCTCCGTGTAGGGCGCGAATATCCCTTCTTTTCCTGCCACGTTTATGAAGTCAAGCTGTTGCATCAACATGAGCGGCAACGTGGGCTCAGTGCAGTAGACCGGTCCTCTATAGTCGTATTTGAATAGGTATGGGACGATCCCCATGTGATCGAGGTGGGCGTGGGTGACGACGACGGCGTCGAGTTCGCTTATCAGGTCCTCCATTATATCGAATCTCGGAAGCATCTCCATGTTCCTAGTCCCACTCGGCGAGAAACCGCAGTCGAGCAGGATCTTGCTCTCGTTTGTTTGTAGGAGTATCGCGGATCTTCCGACCTGCATCCCCGATCCGAGGATCGTTATCCTCGCATCCGTGGTCTCGAAGACCTGGTTTCTGAAAACCTTCTCACCTATTCTCCTGAGCGCCTGCAGCCTTTCCTCCGGGTATCCATAGATTATGTTGTTCGCCTTCTGAACAGTCTTCGTCTGCATGGGCGGCTGCATCTCGATTCTTATCACCCAGCCCGTGGACGCGCTGAGCTCCTTTACCTCGTCGTCTGAAGGCGGTGAGACTCCTGGGGCTATCTCCACGATTACCTCTCCTATGAGGTCGTTGAATATCAGGTCTTGTATTCCCTTGATCTTCCGCCGAATCTCCTCTTCGAAGACCTCCTTAGGCACCCGGATGGATTCATCCGATCTTATCACTATCCTCTTCTTGATGAGGGTCACGAGATCCTTCGCTATCTGATCCCTATTCGAGAATACCTCGGCGTTGCGCGTGTAGATCGCTATCCTCGGGCCCTCGAACTCTATCTTGGTCACGCCGGACTCGATGGGGTTAACTACCGAGAAGTACCTGGCGATTTCATGCCGCAACCTGTCTAATGAAAAAAGCTCTTGTGAAGTCATGATCGTAATAACCCTACTCAGTAAACGGTTTTCACGTATTGGGCGTAGAGCGGCTTCTTCTCCTCGAGCGATAGCTCCCTATACCTATCCCCGACCTTTATGTACGCTACGTCAATGCTATCTCCTGATCCTATGTCCCTCTGAATGGCCATGGCCACCGCCTTGAAGGCGAGCTTAGCCGCTTCCTCCACGCTCATGTCCTCGCGATACTCGCTCTCAATTATTCCATACGCTATCGGGGAACCAGATCCGGTTGAGAGGAGCCTCTCCTCGGTTAGCGTTCCATATAGGTCGGCGTTGAAGATGTGGGGTCCCTGGGAGTCTATTCCGGCTATGATTAGCTGGGCCTCGTAGGGGAAGTAGCCACGCCACCTGAACATCAGGTTCGCTGCCAACCTAGCGATCGCCGCGATGCTCATCGGCCTGTTCCAGGCCATGAAATAGTATCTGATATTGGCTCGGAGATAATCTATTATGTTCTGGGCATCGGCGACCCTACCCGCAATCGTTATGGCCGCGTAGTCAGCTAATGGGAAGAGCTTCTTACATTTCCTATGGGCGACGAAGTATCCTGCAGTGGCCCTGGTGTCCGTAGCTAAGGCTACCCCCTCCTTGACCACCAGGCCAACGGTTGTCGTACCCTTCTTAACGAGTTCATTACCGAGATTCATGTTAGAGAACATTTAGCTTAGCACCTGGAAACACTTTTTCAGGCTTTCTCCAGTCCTATGGATATCCCAAGGCTTAATAAAAAGTTTCGTATCGGGGCGGAACCCGATAATGTCCGATGCCCCTAGGCCGCCCATGGTCTGAATTAATGCTTAATAAGGAAGCTCTGCTGAGAGTTTCTCTGAGCTTTTATGTCGGATAAAAGTTCCGGTGCCGAATCCGAGATCGCCCAACAGGTCATTAAGGAAGGGGACTTGGTCTTAGTGGATTATATTATTAGGGTTAAGGAGACCGGGGAACTCGTGGAGACCACTATGGAGAACGTGGTCAAAGAGGAAGGACTGCAGGTTTCCGGGAGATTTGAGCCTAGGCTTGTCGTCCCAGGTAAGGGATTCATGCTGAAGGCCTTTGAGGAGCAGTTGATAGGGATGGCTCCGGGAGAGGAGAAGAAGTTCGAGATACCACCTGAGAAGGCATTTGGCCCGAGGGATCCATCCAAGATAAAGGTCATTCCGTTGAGAAGGCTTAAGGACGTTGAGGGGCCGATAACCATCGGAACTAGGATAGTGATCGATGGAAAGGAGGGAATAATTAGGAGTATAGGTTCTGGGAGGGTTCAAGTCGACTTCAACCCCTATCTCGCCGGGAAAACCCTCGACTGCTATGTCAAGGTCGTGAAGATACTAACCGAGAGATCGGAGAAGGTTAAGGCGCTGATACATTACAGGATACCGGATGTAGAGGTGGAGAAATTCAAGGTCAGGACCACGAAATCGTCGATAACGATCCAGATACCTGACGAGGCCATGCTCCTTCCCGCGATCCAGGTCGCAAAACGGGCTCTTGCCAGGGACCTAATGGAATACGTCGGGGGAGTTGAAAAAGTTACGTTCAGCGAAGTCTTCACGAAGCGGTCGCTTCAATAAAGCGTTAGGAGCTCCGGTCTCACCAAGTCGCCGTCGACGTCGATTATCGCGCAGAACCCGTTTTTCGCCGGCCCCGCGTTCACCACAATCGTCCTCCCGATTTTCGTTATCCCCCTTCCCTCATGTGCATGCCCCGTGCATACTAGGAGAGGCTGGATTTTCTCGACAAAACGTCTTATCGCGGTGCTTCCGATGTGCTTCGTTCCGGTGAAATCCACTTCCGTGCCATGGGGCGGGCTATGCGTTAAAAGTATCAGGAATTCCTGCGAGACATCGAATTGATCCAAGACTTTCTCAAACTCCTCTTCTTCCAGCTCCGTCAGGGTTCCGAATTTCCCGCTGCCACCTCCGACTCCGAGGAAAGAGTAGCCGGAGAAACGCTCGCTCTTCCCATTCAGGTTCACCGCATTTAGCCCCTCCGGATCCCACGTGAGGAGCTCTGGAGAGTCACAGTTCCCAGAGACGAAGAATATGGGAAGCCCGGCCCGGGAAATTACCTCCAAGATCTCCTCCGCTTCGCTTACGCCTCCGAAGTGGGTTATGTCGCCGGCGATCACTATTAGGTCGGCCTTAAGCGCCTTCGCCTTTTCGGGTATCTTCTCGGCGCTCTCAAGGTTTCCGTGAATATCGCTCACCTGAAAAATCCTCATGGCAACTCGAATGAACCCGAAGGAAGTTAAAAATCCTTTTCCACATCACCCCTTGTAAATGTTAAATTAAGCCGCTGCAGCACCATAACTTTGGGGCAACGCGGGGGTAGCCAAGCCTGGCCAAAGGCGGCGGGCTTAAGAACATATGAATGCTG
>CAZAVQ010000060.1:2534-5192 GCA_964488635.1 uncultured Nitrososphaeria archaeon | reverse complement strand
TACTCCTACAAGCTCAGGGATTCCGCGGAGTTCGCCATGTACGCCACCGAGGAGGATATGAAGAAGGCGATCCTCCTAGACCCTTCGATAATCGAGGAAGGATTCAGGCCGATAGAGGATGAGCGGAGGGTCGGCGAATCCGGATTCATAGATGTCTTCGGAGTGGATTCGAGGGGAAACTTAGTCGTGATAGAGATTAAGCGTAGAAACGCGACCGCAGCCGACATAAAACAACTAATAAATTACGTCAACGGCATCAAGAAAGAGCTCGGCAGGAAGCCTAGGGCGATCATCGCCGCGCCGGGGATCCAGAAATCCGCTATCAAGGACTTGAAAGCCCATGGCGTGGAGTTCAAATGTCTAACACCTAGGCGGTGTCATGAGATATTGAAGAAGAAAACCGGGTTGGAGCGGTTCTTGGATTAGAATATCACGGCCTTCTGCTCAAGTATCAGCTTCTCCACTCCGGAGAACTTCCCGATCTCATCTTTAGCTATCTCAGCGGCCTCATATGCGAAGGATTTTTCATCTATATCCTCTACCGCGACGTATTGAATCGAGATCACGAGCGGCTTATCTATGGGTCTCCCGATCTGACTCAGGAGCCTGACATATACTTCGTCGACTTTTCCTGATTCTTGGTAGATCCTCTCCGCTATCTGCCTCGCCATCACGTTATAGAGTTTTCCGACATGGGCCCTCGCATTCTTCCCAGCCGTCGCCTCCAGCGACATCTGCCTATTCGGGGTAATCAGGCCATTAACCCTATTGCCCCTACCCGTGTTTCCATCGTCCCCGCTCTCCGCGGAGGTCCCCGTCACGGTTAGATACACTATTCCTTCATCCGGCTTGTCGGCTACGTTGACGTGGACCTCGACTCCATCATATTTTTCACCTGCTAGCACGCTTTCCGCCACCCTGCTCGCCTCCTCCTTTATCTCCTCCTTAACCGAGATGTAGTGATCGAGATCCGGAGTCAGCGGGGCAATTATGCTATTCGCGACCGTGATTATGTAATTTCCTCCAAGCCTGAGACCCATGACCTTGCAGTCTTCCCCGCTTTCAGGCACCTTGCCCTTAAAGCTCCTAGAATTTATCCTCCTCTCAACCTCGTATACGATCTTCTCGAGGGGGCTCAGCGGCGCGTATCCAACCCCATAAGATGTATCGTTCGCCCTCGGGACGTCGTTGGGGTTATCAACTATCTTCCTGAGATCCGCGCTTCCCATCCTTATCTTGGTCTCGATTACCACGTGCTTTTCGGGATCTAGAAACCTGAAGTTCTCGTCGATGAATTTCTTAACCTCTTCCTCGATTAACTCCTGATAAGGTATCCTCACCTCTCCAGAGGGGGTGGAGACCTTTATCGTCGCCCTCCCCGCGATAATTATGTGAATTGGCTCCTCCACGACCCCGCCGCCGAACCAGACATTAGAGCGCCCCCCAACCAGCAGCCCCTTGTCGAGGTTGTGGTGGAGTATCTGGCCAAAGTTCTCAAGATAGTACTTTGAGAGGCATACACTCGCGGCCTCACATGCGGAGTCGATTACGTAGTCCGGGTGACCGAGACCCTTTCTCTCCACAAGTTCAACGTGCTGATCCTTCACCGGGAGTCTGCTTATCCTCTCGATAACGATGCTCGACTTCCGCATTTCAGATCCGGGTGCGATAGCTCAATATTACTATTTAAAGAAAACCTCACCCTGCACCGCGGGTCAAGTGGAGTCGTCAGAGCTCGCTGAGGATCGGCTGGAGCTGGATGTACATTATATTGTTTCCCCTGATTAGGATCCGCGGATAGGTCGCCTTCCTGCCGTTGCCCTCATATTCGACGGCCTTCTCGATGACTATGTTCATGTAGTTGTCGCATTCGGTCATCTTCCCCTCGTACACCAGCTCGTTCTTCAGCTTAACCCTAACCACTTTATCCACATACTTCATTACCGTCATCAACGGTTTTTTACCCATGTTTAATCCGGTGGACTGCGCCGACTTCAACGCTCTTTCACCTAAAACAAAGTTGATGAGATTTTAAGCTTTTCCTTCACCAAGTCTAACAAAATATTATCTTTGCCTCAATCATGTTAACCCAATCTCTTCTTGGAGCGCTGAGGGTATTTTCAGCTCCGAGAAGCATAGCCCGCAGACGAAGAGCTCGTCGGAGATCCTCTTCGCGAGTTTTAACGGCGCTCCACATACCGGGCAAGTAGGCTCCCCTTTCTCGGCCTTAAAGAGCGGCTTCTTACACTTAGAACACTTCTTGGATCCTAGTGGATTGATCGCCCCGCAGTTCGGGCACACCATATCGGTTCCCTTGGTAACCACTTCTACTTCCACGGCTTCCTCGGGTTTTTCTTCCTCTTCTTCTATCACCTCCTCCTTCGCCTCCGTCTCTTCTATGATTTCCTCGCTTGACTTCACGATCTCCTCTATCTCGCGCTCTATTTCCTCGACTATACCCCCTCCCTCAATCCTAGGCCGCATTCTCTCCCTCGGTCTCACAGTTCGGATGCGGGCTGCCGTTGCACGCTGTCTAACCATTATTCCAGGTTGAGCTACTGCCTCAACGGATCTAGACGCCTTGATGAAGACGACGAGGCCCACGGCGGTTATCGCCGACCCGATTATTGCAAAGTAAAGCAGGTAGGGGAGTCCTAG
>CAZAVQ010000060.1:0-2524 GCA_964488635.1 uncultured Nitrososphaeria archaeon | reverse complement strand
TGTGTCAAAAAATTCTTTGACAGGTGCTCCAGCGGGTAAGGTGATGTAATATAGTGTTGAACCCAAGACGAGTGCCACTCCTAAGAAACTCAACAGGCATCCGAGGAGCATGGATACCATCGTTAGCGCACCTTCATCCCTAACCCATTTCATGACGTTAAAAACGTTTCCCCGCAAAGGTTCTCGATAATATTCAAGTAATTCTCGGGCAACTCCCCGATCTTCCATTTCCTCTTAAAGAACCTGATCAGGCCCGCGACATCCCTCCTGAGATAGCTCCTCGCCATGGGGTGGCTCGGTCTAACCCACTGAGGCCAATCTATAATCAAGATCTCCTCCTCGGGGGTGACCAAAACATTATACGCGCTCAGGTCGCTGTGGACTATGCCGGCGTCATAAGCCTTCTTCACGTTCTCGAGGATGTCGCCTAAGATCTTCAAGGGATCTGTTAGATACTGGGCTGAAGCGACCTCTATTCCTTGGAAGAACTCGGTGACGACGACGTGCCTATTCCTGGCGATCGGCCTCGGAACCTTAACACCCCTAGGATAAAGTATCTTGAGGGCCCTATATTCCTGAGCGGCTGACTTGATCGATGCCGCCATATAGCTATGCGCCGATAACAGCGCCGTTCGATGTCTCTCATATTTCTTGAAGCTCGTTCTACCTATCCTGAAGAATTTCACGGCTAATCTCTGGCCCCTGGGGGACATGGCGTCATATACGTCGGCCTCTTTCCCTATCCCAAGCGGTTTTCCAAGGCTCTCGATTATATTTCGATCAACTAGGGCCTTGAGGGCGAGTAAATCCAATCCATTATAGTTAAGGCAGAATCCGCGTTCTAATCCCAGGGGAGCCCATATGAGCTTGTATTCGTGGAGTCTTTTCAGCAGCTTCTCCGCCCTGGCCCCGATCCCGCTGGAGCTTATTATCACGTCTTTTGGGACGACCTCGTATCTGGATAAGTTCTCCTCTATGATCCTGAGAATTTTAAAGTGCTTTTCATCGAGTTTCCTGAAAACATCCCTAACATATCCTATTAGCGATGGCAAACATCAGTCACCCTATATCGTATGTCAGCGGCTCGGCGGCTCTTTCTCCGACCATCATCCTCAGCTAACTTTGGAAACTATCATTCTAATCTTTTTCCCCTCGATTACCCAATCCTTTGAATATCCCTCTACGCCTTTCTCAGGTCCTCCGACCCTGAGATCTAGGTCCTTGGCTCTAGTCTCCTCCATTATGAAGTCTTTCACCTCGCTTAGGAGTTTCCTATCTTCCTCATCTCCGAGAATTATCACGGCCCTAATGTAGTCGGACACCATCAAGTCCATCTCTTTTCTCATCACCTGTATCCTCCTAATGACTTCCCGCGCGAAGGATTGCGCGATTATATCCCTTGTCTCGGATAGGTCTATGTATATGTCGGCGAATTTGCCTTGGAGACCGCTGAGGTTTTCTGGAAGTTCCTCCTCGAATGATAGATCCTCCTCGGTTAATTCAACCGCCTTCCCGCTGCTTAAGACGAGCTTAAACGATCCCTGGGTCTCTATTGAGGATTTGACCCGTTCACTGTCGAGTTCCTTCAATCTCTCGACGACTTCTCCGAGGTCTTTCCCGAGTTTCGGTCCAAGTTTTTCGAAGAGGGGTTTAATCGTGATCCTTATTCCATCCGGCTTCGCCCCGACGTCGAGTATCCTGAGATCGAGCGCGTTCACCTGGGATTTAACGAACTCTCTCAAGCTCTCTAAGGCTTTCTTCGCCCTCGGGCTTCTGGGGGAGAGTATCACGGCTTTAACAGGCCATCTCAGCTTTCTTCCGTGCTTCTGCCTCAGAGATATGGCCTCGGAGATTATGGATCTCGCTATCTCCATCTCGTCTTCGAGTTCCTCGTCAACGAGTTCGTCCTCGCGTCTAGGCCACTTACATAGGTGAACGCTCTCCGGATCATCTCTGAGCCTTAGACTCTGATAGAGTTTCTCAGCGAGATATGGGGTGATCGGGCTCATGAGGATCGCGAGCTTCTTCAAGATGTAGTAGAGGGTCGCGTAGACGGCGAGTTTATCCCAGCTCTCCTCTTCGATCCAAACCCTCCTCCTAACAGCTCTCACATAAAGCCTACTCAAGTCATCTACGATGAAATCCCTCAGCGCCCTCGCGGCAGAGTGGATATCTAATGACTTCAGACACCTCGTGATGTGCCCCGTCAATGTGTTTATCTTCGATATTATCCAGCGGTCCTCCGGTCGGAGGTGCCTCTTCAAGGACTCGACTCTCACCCTGTCTGGATCGAATTTGTCGAGTTCGAAGTATGTGAGGGCGAAGGAGAAGACGTTCCAGAGGATGTTTAGGTCTTGGAGGGCTTGATTGAGTTCTGATTCGACGAAGTTCATGTTCTCCCACGGAGCCGACTTCGAGGCCAAGTAGAGTCTGAGTGGATCAGCGCCGTACTTCTCTATCACATCCGCGGCCCAGATCACGTTTCCCTTGCTCTTGCTCATCTTCCTGCCCTCGGCATCCATTA
>CAZAVQ010000059.1:0-5249 GCA_964488635.1 uncultured Nitrososphaeria archaeon | reverse complement strand
GGGTTTAAGCCTTGTCGGAGGAGTATGAAGTTCCAGAAGGATACCTTTACACGAAAGATCATGAATGGATTAAGATCGAGGATAACATAGTTACCATAGGGATAACGGATTATGGTCAGAAAAAGCTGCGCGACATAGTCCACGTAGAGCTCCCAAACATCGGTCAAACTGTTGAAGAGGGGGAGGTAGTAGCTACCCTGGAGTCCATTAAGGCGTCAAGCGAGGTATACTCTCCGGTCACGGGTAAAATAGTGGAAGTTAATGCGAAGCTTGCGGATAATCCAGAGCTCATAAACGAGGATCCCTATGAAAGGGGTTGGATAGCGAAGATAGAGCCGATCGAGGAAAGGGACTTCAGCGATTTAATGGAGGCAGATGAATACCGGAAATATCTAGAAGACCTGGAGGAATCCGTTTAAGCCATGGTGCTCGTTAGAGTTCACAGGGTCTCAAGCATAAAGGATCCTGAAACCGGGAGATACGGCAAGGTCATCGAACTCGTCGAGGAGAAGAGAATTCAAACCCAGCCCGTGAAGATCTCAGGAGTTCCCCAAGAATCCGTATTCATACATAGCATGATTCAGGATCTAACAAGCTATCTACAATCGCTCGGGTTCACGTCCTTAGGGGCGACTATGAAGCCTAAGATGACACTTTTCCTAACCGAAGAAGAGTATGAAATGCTCGGAGTGAAGTTGGATGTAAATGAGGTCTATGAGCTGGAATTTAGGAATGGCACGATAACGTTCAAAAGAGCCTACGATTAACGCGACTTCCTGAGCTTCAAGACCTGAACTATATACACCATTCGCCATATCGTGGTGAGGAGAGCGAAGACCCCTATCAGGATTATCGCTATCTCGAGGGCCTTATCATAAAAAGGCGTTAGAATCGAAGCTGCCATAAGGAAGATCAATCGCTCAGCCCTCTCCATAAACCCGACGCCCTTCAGATCCACTTTCAGGGGCTCCGCCCTATGCCTGACATAGCTAACCATGATAGATGATGCGAGGGCCAGGGAGCCCCAGAACATGTTCACAGCTCCAGATGAGATTATCGCTATATAGATAGCGCATTCTCCGAACTTGTCTAGAACGGAGTCTAGGAACGCGCCCATATCACTCGTTAAACCGAGCTTCCTCGCGACCGCTCCATCCATCGCGTCAAGGAACCCTGAGAAAGCTAAGAGGAAGGTGGCTGGGAAATAATAAACGGGTTTTGATCCGGCGAAATAGTAGAAGGCCGAGGAAGCTAAGGCGGAGATGAAAGCCATCAACGTTATGAATATCGGTTTAACCCTCTTAATCGCAAGGAACTCTATCAACTTCATCGATAGCTTCTCGAAGACCGCCTCCTCGAGCTTCCGCTTTCTAGTCCCCATTCTCCAAAACTGGGGCACGCTCCCTAAAATAATTATGTTTTGAGGTGGCCGGCGCCCCGGGTCTCGTTGATTATTTAAATATCGGCCGTATGGGGAATCAGGGGCAAAGAGATTATGAGTGGGGAAGACGACATTAAGGAAAAGATAATACGGGTTCTTCGAGAGGTCTACGATCCCGAAATACCCGTTAATGTATACGACCTCGGTCTAATCTATGGAATCAACGTGGATCAGGAGGGAAACGTGAAAATCGAGATGACCTTAACGGCCGTGGGATGCCCGTTGGCGGGGATGATAGCATATAGGGTCGAAGAAGCGGTGAAGGAAAACCTCCCAGAAGCAAAAAAGGTGGACGTCAAGATAGTGTGGGACCCGCCTTGGACCCCCGAGAAGATAACGCCGGAGGGAAGGGAGATCCTGAAGAAGGTGTTCGGATACGACGTCGTTGAAAAGTGGATGGAGCACTATCGGAAATAATCCCGGGGGAGATAATACCAGCAATTCTCCACGAGGATTATTCAAATTAACCGCGATTGACAAATCCCGAAAAGAAGAGAGCGATGGATTATCGAGAATACCGTCAACACATCCGGAAACTATTCGAGGAAGCCCACCGCGTCGCGGCTGAGGCCCGTAGAAGAATAGCCTCTCCAACCCCTGAAATTGAGGTTTTTCCGGCCGAGGACATAGCTGAGAGGGTTGAATTACTGGTTGGGCCGAGGGGGGTCGCCGAGAAGATCAGGAGATATATCAAGGAACTGCCGCCTGAAAAGCTCGCGTTCAAGCTTGCCGAGGAACTGATTCGAGATCTGAGGGGGCGTATGAAGGAGGACGAGCTTATTCTCCAGGTAATCAGGACTAGTTTGGCCATACTCACCCCTCCCTGCATAACCGCCGCCCCTACAGAGGGAATAGTGGACGCGAAGATCAAGAAGAATCCGGATGGAAGTAGGTATCTTGCGGTTTATTTTGCGGGGCCGATAAGGTCTGCGGGTGGAACGGAGCTCGCGGCGATCGTGTTACTGGCAGATCACGTTAGGAAGCTTTTGAAGTTAGATAGGTATAAGCCGACTGAGGAAGAAATACTGAGGTTCATCGAGGAGCTGAGAACCTATCAACGCAAAGTTTCCAGATTTCAGTACAGCGTCCCCGAAAGCATCATAGAATTCATCCTGAGGAACCTCCCAATAGAGGTAACTGGGATCGCGACTGACAGAATCGTGGCCTCCTCATTTAGGGATCTCCCGAGGGTGGAGACCAATTACCTGAGGGGAGGGGCGCTGAGAGTGGTCAACGACGGGATAGCGGGGAGGGCGAAGAAGGTCTTGAAATTGGTCAAGGAACTAGGAATCGAGGGATGGGAATGGATCGAGAAGGTCGCAAAATCCATGGAGCATGTCAACAACGAAAACGAGCAAAGCTACCTAGACGAACTCGTCGGCGGAAGACCCTTCATCTCCTCTTCTGAAAAATTCGGCGGGCTCAGGATAAGATACGGGAAATCCTTCGCCACCGGGATGCAGGCGGTTGGGCTCCACCCGATGACCCTCAAAGTTCTCGACGGCTATCTGGTAACAGGCACGCAGCTAAAACTCGATTACCCGGGGAAAGGGGGAATAGTGATTCCCGTCGACTTCATAGAGCCGCCGGTCGTCCTAACGGATGATGGAAGCGTTGTGCAGGTCCGATCAGAGGAGGTCTTCGATGAAATCCGCGGGAAAATCAAGCAAATACTCTTCCTCGGGGACATCTTGATCTCGATCGGAGATCTAATCGAGAATAATGTCGAGATTAGGAGACCTGGATACTGTGAGGAATGGTGGGCCGAGGAACTTAGAAAGAGAATTGAAGAAAACGGTGGAAGCATTCCGAGAAATTTAGCTGAGTTAGCAAATAGAATACTCGAGAACCCGATTCGGGAAAAGCCCCGAGTTGAAGATGCGATAAAGTTCAGCATCCGCTTAAGAATCCCCCTTCATCCGAGCTATTTGCCATTTTGGAAGAGGGTCGACGTAGAAGACTTGGAGAAAATTAGGAGGTGGATTAGAGAAAGTTCTCGGCACGCCGAGATCTCGGGTGGAAACATACTACTTAGATATCTCGAGGGCGTTAAGGAGGTTTTAACGAGGCTTTTAATCGAGCATAGATTCTCCGAAGAACATATTCTCCTACCACTTCGATGGTTCAAGGTCTTGGTCGCCTGCCTCAGGCCATTCCATCCTGAAAAAGAATTGAGGAAAGGCGATGTCTTAAAGTCAATTGAGGAAATTTCGGGAATCCCGCAGCGAGATAAGGCGGGTTCCTTTATCGGGGCGAGGATGGGTAGGCCGGAGAAAGCTGCCCAACGGGAAATGAGTCCACCAGTAAACGTGCTCTTTCCGGTCGGAGAGCTAGAGGGGTCCTCCAGGGATATATTGGCCGCTGCTAAGGCTGGTAAGAAATCAGTCGTGGATCTCGTCGTTAGGAAGTGTAAAGAATGTGGTCAAGAGACTTGGAGGGATAAATGCCCGAGATGCGGACAACCCACGGAGATCAGGGGCTTCTGCGCGAGTTGCGGGTATGAAGTGGCCTATGCAGAGTATACGAGGTGCCCCAGATGCGGTGGGAGAATAGAATACTCGAGGAAGATTATAATTAACTTCAACGAGGAACTCTACAGGTCTCTGAAGGCGATTTCAGAGCATGTCCCCCAAAAGCTTAGGGGGGTTAAGGGGCTAAACAGCGCCGCCAAGGTTCCCGAACCGCTTGAAAAGGGAATCCTGAGGGCGAAGTATGAGCTATACATCTACAAGGATGGGACTATAAGGTTTGACACGACTAATGCCCCGCTGACCCACTTCACTCCGAGGCAGATAAAGGTCTCGGTTAAGAAGCTTAGAGAACTCGGATATACTCATGACATATATGGGAAAGAGCTAGTCTCCCCCGATCAAATACTAGAATTAAAACTCCAGGACGTCGTCATCCCGAAGAAGGCCGCGGATCATCTTCTGAAGGTCTCAAAGTTCATCGACGAGGTTTTGGTCAAACTCGCTGGTATGCCAGCCTTCTATAAGATGGGCAAGATCGAGGACTTGATAGGGACCTTAATAGTGGCCTTGTCACCGCACACATACGCTGGCGTTGTCGGGAGGATTATAGGGTTCACGGACTCGCTGGTCTGTTTCGCACATCCGATATTCCACGCGGCTAAGAGGAGGGATTGCGACGGCGACGAAGACAGCATAATGCTGTTACTGGATCCCCTCATAAACTTCTCGAAGCTCTATCTCCCCGACAGGGTAGGAGGGAGGATGGATTCGCCCTTATTGATCACCGTCACGATAAACCCGGAAGAGGTAGATGAACAGGCTCATAACGTGGATATCTGCGATCGAATCCCCCTAAAATTCTACGAGGCCGCCGAAAGGGAGAAACACATCTCCGAGATCTCAGATATAATCCCTACGATAAAATCCTTGATCGAGAAGGGCTCCGAAATAAGGACGGCTTTCACGCATCCACAGAGCACCCTCGAGAGTAGTCCAACAGAATCCTCTTACAAGAGATATGGAAGCATGCTGGAAAAGATAGTGGGTCAATTGAAATTAGCGGAGAGGATATCGGCCGTCGACGTGCATTACGTAGCCGAGAAAATGGCGGAGACTCATCTGCTCTCAGACATATTAGGCAACGTCAGAGCTTTCTTCCTGCAGAGGTTTAGGTGTAAGAGGTGTGGAGCGAGATATAGGAGGCCGCCTCTAACAAATACCTGCGTAAATTGTGGAGGGGAGATAGTTCAAACGGTTTTCAGGGGCGTGGTCGAGAAATATATCGAACTCGTCGAGGATATTTTGCTCAAAAATATTCAAAGCGAATATCTAAGGCA
>CAZAVQ010000058.1:2784-5255 GCA_964488635.1 uncultured Nitrososphaeria archaeon | reverse complement strand
GAGAAGCCATACCCCTACTAAATAACCTTTTAAATCATCCCGGATTCCCTTAACATCTCGATCGCCTCTCCCCTGCTAAGCCTATATTTGTGGAGGATCGTGTACCGGTTCGGCCTAATCCTCCAAGATTCGACTATCGCCTCGGCCATGATCTCGCTTGAGATTCCGCCCTCATCCAGTTTAACAGGTATCCCGGCTTCTGAGAGGTACCTCCTGAGAGAGCTGCTTTCATACGCTTTATCTCTCCACCAGTTTGGGTTCCGCTCTTCGTGGAGCGTGGCCATCGCCAAGGCCGCCATCCCGCATTGGATCCCGTGGCGAAGCCTCTTCTCTAGTCTCATGTCGAGGTAATGGCTGATTAGATGCTCACTCCCGGAGGCGGGTCTTGAGGATCCGACTATCATCATCGCGACCCCGGAGTTTATTAAGGCGGTGGCCAGCAGCTCGACCCTCTCCGGGAGGCCATGTCCGCCGGTTAATGCGTCTATGACCAAGTTTACGGCCTTCAACGTGAGGGATTCGGCTGTCTCACAGTACTCCTCAGAGACCTCATCCCTTCCAAGCTGCCAATCCTTTATCGACACTATCTTCGCTAAGATGTCTCCGAACCCGGATGCTATTAGCTCGGCTGGGGCGGATGAGAGCAATGAGGCGTCGATTAAGGCCATAACCGGGGCCCTAGTCAGGACGGATCTCCTCCGATCCTCAGTGAAAAGAGACGCTATAGGCGAGACTATCCCGTCATGGGAGGGGGCCGTCGGGATCGAGACGAAGTCCGCGCCACTTATATACGCCGCGTATTTGGCCACATCTATAACCGTTCCCCCGCCGACCGCGATCACGGTCCTCACATCCCTCAGCGCCCCCGCCTTCTCCTCAGCCTCCTGAAATGTCGGAGATCCGACGAGGACCCCCCTAGCTCCCAAGATCTCTTGAACCATCCGGCCCGCTACCTCGCGGGTGACCTCGTCATAGAATACCGCATAGGGGGGCTGTAGATCGAATTCCTCCAATCGGTCTAGGGATTCGCGGAGCGGGGCGAACAGCACCCTTCTCAGGGTCTTATCATGTTTAAACCCGCATCCGCATTCCTGAGGTGAGCCTATCTCGTCATCGAATTCGAGAACCCTCAAACCTCAGTTCTACTTCACTTCCTATCCCATAAACCCTAAGTATATTTTCTCGCGGAGAGATAGCAATATATGAGATTAAGATAAATAGCCTTAATACATCTGATTAGCGGGTGAAGTTGGCATGCCTAAGCGCGTCGTTATAAAGGACTCGGACATCGAGGAGGAAGCCGAACCCGTAATAGAGCCTGTAGAAGAGGTAGAAGAGGCCCCCGCGGAGATCTCGATCCCTGAGGTCGAGAAAGAGAGGTCGGAGGATAGGGAGCTGGAGGCCGCGGCTGCCGAGGCTGAGGCGGCTTACGAACTGGTGACCAGTAAGGCCGATGAGATCAGGATTAGGGAGCAGGTAACGCAGAAGAGGTTCTTGGAAAACGAGGAGATGAGTATCGGGATATTGAAGAAACTCCTCCAGAAGTGGGATGCCCTGAGAGAGGAGTTGATAAAAGCCATCCAAGACGCGATTGATAGATACAATCACTTGAGAAGCTTATTCGAGCAAAAATTCTCCTCAATAGAGGAGGAGCTCTACTTTAATCAGGTGGAGCTCGACACCATGCGCCAACTAGAGGAGCACGGTAAACCGATATCGGTCTCCAAAAAAGAGGAGCTTGAGAGACGCGTCCCAGAGCTTAGGGAGAAGCTAGCTGAAATCGATCAAAAGATTAGAGAAGTGGACGCTAAGATAGATCAGCTAAGGCGGATGGCCGATAACATCTACGAGACCACATCCTATAGGGAGCTCTCAGATAGAATTTTCGATCAGATATTGGGGGTTCTCCAGAATAGGTATGCGGATGTAGAGGAGGCGCGGGTGAAGATAAGATCTCAGATAGAGTTCATCGCTCAGAGAGAGGGAATCCCAAGGGAGTATGCGACGATCTATCTATGGAAGAGGCTGAAAAAAGCCGGATAATTTTACTCGATCGCTGGTCTAAACTTATACCCATATTCGATTATCCCCTGTTCGCCGTTAACCCTTATCTTCCTGAAAACGGCCTCCACGCTCATTCCCTCTCTTAATTCATCTTCTCGGAGATCGGTTATTTGGGCAAGGATCCTCGTCCCATCTTCGAGCTCCACCAAGCCTATTACATAGGGCGATGTAAAGCTGAATTCTTTAGGTGGGGATCGGACGATCGTGTATGCGACCAGCTTCCCGGTCTTTGGAAGCTCAACCTCCGTGAACTCCCTAAACCTGCACCTCTTACAGGCTACCGGCTTAGTCTGGTGGAAGGTTCCACAGTGGTTGCATCTCCATCCAACGAGCCTATACCTGAAAGGTATGTTCCTCCAATATCTCGGAACTCTCACTATTCACCACCTCCTCACGAGACTTTTTTC
>CAZAVQ010000058.1:0-2774 GCA_964488635.1 uncultured Nitrososphaeria archaeon | reverse complement strand
AACCTGATTCTTTCCAGCCCGGTTGGTTAATTGTAGATGTGCTTCAGCGACTTGGTAGAGGGTTGTCGCGCCGAGGGGGTTACCGCGCGCCTTGAGGCCGCCGAAGGTATTGCAGGGAATATCTCCCCCTAAGGAGAACTCCCCTCTCTCCGCGAGTTTTCCGGCCTCACCGACTTCGGCGAATCCGCTTGATTCAAGGGAGATCGCGGCCATTATGGAGGTTGCATCGTGGAGTTCTATGAAGTCTACTTCCCGCCTCTCGACTCCGGCTTCCCCGAGCACTTCCTCCACCGCCATCGCGAGGGATCTAAAGTGTAGGGGGTTTTCTCGCTCAAATGGGCTTAGATAGTCGGTTGAAGAAGATATGAAGAGCATGGTCTTCGGAGACTTCAACTTCTCAGCCAGCCGCTCACCGACCAACACAACCGCGGCCGCTCCGTCACCTACCCCACTCACCTCCATTCTCCGAAGGGGTTCGGCGATAAAGGGTGAAGACAAGACCTTTTCTAGATTTAATTTGAAGGGATACTGTGCATGAGCGACTCCCGCTGCGTGGTTGTGGCTTATCACCGGAAACATCGCGATTCCCTCAGAGCCGCCATATCTCCTGTCATAGAGCCGGTAGAGGAGGGCGTTGATGGCGTAGAAGTCGGCTCCGATGAATCCCTCGTATTCTTGGCGGCCGCTCATCATTAAGGCAGAGGAGACTTCCTCACCCAATCCATCAGATAATTTTTCGCCCCCGACCACCAAAACAACCTCCGATCTCCCCGAAAGTATATCGAGGACACCCTGATAGAGGGCGGCTGCGCCTGAAGCTTCGCCGGCTTCAACCCTGAAGGCGGGAACTCCGGTCAACCCCAAATTCTCGGCGATGAGTGTTCCGAGGTGTGCCTGTTCCTGCAGAGCCTCCCCCAGCATATTTCCGACATAAATCGCGTTTACGGAGGGAATACCCGCGTCTTCTAAAGCCTTTACAGCCGCCTCCGCCATCAATTGTTCGAGGTCTTTATCCCAGTGCTCCGCGATCCTCGTGAATCCGACCCCCGCAACAAACACCTTGGACACTTGGCTCTCACCCCATCAAGATTTTCTCCCTGAACTTGAGATACGCCGCATAGTCGACGTAGATCTTGTTGTTTATGTATGAGCTGAGTTTTGGAGCGCGTTTCCTTTTTTCCAAAATGCCGTCGAGAACTTGGATGACGAATGCATCGCTTCCAGCCCCTGACCCATAAGATGCTAGGAGGATCTTTTGACCGGGTTCGGCGGAATCTAAGACCTTTACGAGACCTAGGAGCGAGCACGCGCTATATGTGTTTCCGAGGACGTCTGTGACGATGCCTGGGATAATTTTCTTGTTATCGATCTTGAGGTATTTAGCGACCGCGAATGGGAACTTGACGTTGGGCTGATGGAAGACGAAGTAGTCGAAGTCATCGAGTGAGTATCCCTCATTATCCAAAAGGGATTTGACAGCGCCTATGATGTGCCTGAAGTAGGCGGGTTGACCCGTAAACCTCGCCGCGTGCATCGGATACTTATCGCGGGGTCTTCTCCAGAAATCAGGCGTATCCGTGACATAGCTACACCAAGCCTCAATAGAGGCAACGGCGCCATCTCCCATCCTCCCGATCAAGAAGGCCGCCGCCCCACTCGCGGCCGTGAATTCGAGCGCATCTCCAGGTCTACCCTGAGCCGTATCCGCTCCGATCGCCAGCCCATACTCTATCCGCCCGGTCTCGACCAGCCCCGTGATGAGCTGGAGGGCCTCCGTCCCAGCCTTGCACGCAAATTCGAGGTCTGCGGCTAGGAGATTCGTCCCCGCCCCTATAGCTGCAGCGACTATAGTCCCCGTGGGCTTGACTGCGTAGGGCTTCGACTCGCTTCCCACGTGGATTGCACCTATTTTTCCCGGGTCTATGCCTGCCATCCTGACGGCGATCCTAGCCGCCTCGACCGCCATCGTCGCAGCATCCTCGTCGGGGCCCGCGACGGTCTTCTCCTTCACGGGTAGCTCTGAGGCGTTCTTCCCCCAGATCCTTCCTATTTCCTCATCCCTTATCCTGTATCTGGGCACATAGCCTCCATAGCCGTGGATGGCGACCCCGCTTATCCTAGCCATATCCGTTTTCGAGGTCTTTTCGGAGCCTTTCCTTTTAAATTTTGTCGAATAGACAATCGTCGATCGTCGTCGAAACAGAGGAAAACCTTATACGTGCTGCCCTCAGAACATCTTCAAAAAATGAGACGATCGAGAAAGCCGAGCAAGCTCGATGAGAGGGATTTACTTATCCTGCGGGAGCTGGAGCTGGATTCTTCTAGGAACATCACGAAGATCGCCGAAGCGCTTGGGATACCGCGGACGACCGTGCAAGATAGGATAAACAAGCTGAAGAGGATGGGCGTCATAAAGAGGTTCACGGTTAAGGTGGATAAGGCGAAGCTGGGTAAAACGGCGACCGCATTCATCCTCGTATCCTTCATGCCCGGAGCGGATATCTCCCAGAAAAACCTCGCCCACCAAATGGCCATGCTGGAAGATGTCGAGGAAGCACACCTGATCTCCGGGGAATGGGACATACTCCTAAAGGTCAGGGGCTCATCGATGAAGGACATAGGGGACCTAGTCATAGATAAGATAAGGTCCATGCGGGGAGTCGCGAGAACGCTGACCTGTGCCGTCTTCTACACGGCGAAAGAGGATCCATGACCCATCCAGGCGGGGAAAATATCCAGATAATGTCATATGATATAATCATGTATTGGGTATT
>CAZAVQ010000057.1:0-5541 GCA_964488635.1 uncultured Nitrososphaeria archaeon | reverse complement strand
AGCTTACGGCTATTATCGGGATCCCGGTTTCTCGATGGAGTTTTTCGAGATCTATCACGTTGAACCAGCTTATTATGCACCCGTTAAGCATTACCGCCATTATGTCATCACGTTTAAGGGAACTATACATTCCCAGAATATTCTCAGTAGAGTCCAATCCTCCAACCGTGCATTCCCCCAATATTACCCCATCTATTATGAAGTCGCCGCGCATCACTACGCCTGCCAGAGACGCCGTCCCCCCGAGGTCCTTTCTGAAGCTCTCGGCCACGCCTAGAACCCGAACGCCCTTTTTCTCCAGCGTCAACTCCGCCGAATTATCGGCGGCTCCTCGTTATCTCTCTTGCGGTCAATTACCCACCACTTCTCCTGAGCTTCTCTAGGATCTCCTTCGCGCGGTCTACTCTAATGCATTTCTCACGCACCATGATCTCGGCCACCCTATCGACCTCGTCACCCACGGCCCCAGCCATCACCGCGATGTTCTTCGCATGTAACGACATGTGACCCGCCTGGATTCCCTCGGCGGCGAGCGCCCGGAGGGCGGCCAAGTTCTGCACGAGCCCTACTGCCGCGATTATCTCCGCGAGCTCCCGGGCCGTTTTCACGCCTAGTATTTTTAGACATATCCTCGCAAGGGGGTTTGTTTTCGTGGCGCCGCCGACTACGCCTACCGCGAGGGGCATCTCGAGGGTTCCTACTAGGTAGCCCTTGTCATCAAGCTCCCACCTGCTGAGGGGCTTGTATCGGCCATCTCTCGCGGCGTAGGCGTGTGCCCCGGCTTCAACAGCCCTCCAGTCGTTTCCCGTCGCTATGACAACTGCATCGACCCCATTCATTATCCCCTTGTTGTGGGTTGCGGCGCGGTATGGATCGGCGTCCGCGAAGGCCCATGCCTCGACTATCCCCTCCGCGACCTCTTTTCCGCCTACAGCCTGTGGAGGGACCCTAGTCCAAGCTCTTACGAGCCGCTTATCTGCGAGGTTCGAGATTATTCTGAGCCTAAATCTCCCACCGGCTATCGACGCTATCCTAGGTGCGACCGCCTCCGCCATCGTGTTTACCGCGTTTGCGCCCATCGCGTCCTTTACGTCGACTATCAGGTGGACTACTATCATGAGGCCGACCTTAGAATCCAGGACTCTTACTTCTAGGTCCTTGGCTCCGCCTCCGAGCCTCACGAGCACCGGATCACGTTCATTCGCGAGCTCTAGGAGCTCCTGCTTGTTCTTGAGTATCTCGAACCTGGCCCTATGCGGATCCTTAACTCCGAGTATCTGGATCTGACCTATCATTAGCGAGCCTGTGCTCATCGTGAAGACGCCTCCACCCTCCCTCGTCATCCTCGCAGCGTTAGATGCGGCCGCAACCACGGATGGCTCCTCGATCACCATCGGTATCAGGTAATCCCTTCCGTTTATGAGGAAATTCACGGCTATTCCGAGGGGGAGTTGAAATGCCCCTACCACGTTCTCGATCATCCTGTTAGCGGTCGCCTCATCTAGTCCCCCGAACCTCCTCAGCAGATCCGTTTCTTCCCCGGTCAACCCCGCGAACTCGGCCACGATCTCGAGGCGTTCCTCTGGAGACAGCTTATAGAATCCAGGTATCCTACTGCTCTTAGCCATCGCGATTTAATCGATTCGTCCCATGTTTAAGTGTTATCCGTCAATAGCCGATTTCCCTCAGCTTCTCCGAGAGCTTCGACGCCGATCTCGATAACTCCTCTCGTATTCCATCGAGCTCAATTACCTCTATGACGCCTCGTCTCCCAAGCCTTGCGGGGACACCTACCGCCACGTCTCTTAACCCGTACTCGCCCTCCAGGACTACCGAAGAGGGGAATATTTCCCGGGAATCCGTGAGAATGGCCCTGGCCATCCGATAAATCGAAGCCGCTGGGCCGAAGATCGTCGCGCCCTTCCTCTTGATAACTTCCATAGCGGCCTTCCTAACTTCCTCTTCGAATCGCTTGTCTTCGCCTACCACGAACATCCCATCTCCATGTTCTCCCAAGACGAGGGCGCGCGTCGGCCTGCGGATTATGCTCCTGAGCCTCGAGGTATCGAGGACGCCGCCCATCCCTATGACCTTTTCCCTCGGGAAACCGGTTTCTCTCCAGAGGATGTAGGTCATGAGGTCGACGGGATTCGTTACGACCAAGATCACGGATCCGCGGCAACGTCGCTTGAGTTCTTTGGCCACATCCTTCATGATTCCCGCATTTCTCTGGAGTAGGTCCAGCCTCGACATCCCGGGTTTCCTCGCGATACCCGCCGTGACAACGAGGAGATCGCAATCCTCAACCAGCGAGTAATCGGCTCCTCCGCGGATCTCAACAGGCTTATCCAAAGCATAGCTCGCGTGCAAGAGATCCAGCGCCTCTCCTTTTGCGAGATCTTCGAGGATATCTACGAGGACGAGTTCGTCTATCTCCAAGTTGTTGATTAAGGTGTAGGCGGCGGTGCTGCCGACTCTTCCAGCCCCGATAAAACCGACTTTCACTAGGGTAGACCTCCGAGATCTGAAAAAGGATTATAAAAGGAAAAAATTTTCCGATAGGAAATACGTGAGCCGGTTACTGCTTATCTCCCATCGCTTTCCTCAGCATTTCGACGGCTCTCTTGGCCTCCTCTATGGATGAGGCGTCTTCGAGGGTGGTGATGTCTCCCAGCTGGCTTCCGCTCACAACCGCCTTTAGCAGCCTCCTCATTATCTTACCGCTCCTAGTCTTCGGCAGCGATGATACGAAGTACACGGCCTCCGGCGTGGCCACGGGCCCGATCGCCTTCCTAATCCACATCACGAGCTCCTTCCTCAGCTCCTCGCTCGGCTCATATCCCGACTTAAGGATGAGGAAAGCGACTATGCTCTCTCCCTTAACCGGGTCTGGTTTGCCTATTACCGCGGCTTCGGCGACGGCTGGGTGGCTGACGAAGGCGCTCTCCAATTCGGCCGTTCCAATCCTGTGGCCGGCGACCTTGATCACGTCATCCGCCCTGCCCATTAGCCAGAAGTATCCCTCATCGTCCTTCATCGCGTAGTCTCCTGTGTAGTAGATCGCAGGCGGCTGTATCTTGAACTCCAGCTTCTTATTCGGCTGGAACTTGGACCAGTAAACGCTCTTGTAGCGCTCCGGGTCCTTCCACAGGGTCATCAGCATCCCCGGCCAAGGCGATAATATGACTAGGTAACCTCTCTCGAAGGATTTGACCGGTTCTCCATCCTCATTGACTACATCGGCGTGGATCCCGGGCATGGGGAATGTTGCGGATCCGGGCTTCAAGGGCACCAAATCAATTCCGGCGGCCGGCGATATCATGAAGCCCCCGGTCTCGGTCTGCCACCAGGTGTCGATTATCGGGCACCTCTCATTCCCTATCACCTCATAGTACCACTTCCAGGCCTCCGGGTTTATCGGCTCTCCGACGGTTCCGAGGATCCTCAGAGTACTGAGGTCATGCTTCTTCGCCCACTGCTCGCCGAATTTCATGTGCATCCTTATCGCGGTTGGGGCGGTGTAGAACGCGGTTACACCGTATTTTTCTACGATCTCCCACCACCTGTCCGGAGCTGGGTAGTCTGGAGCCCCGTCATACATTATCTGGGTTACTCCGTGGAGTAGTGGGCCGTAGACTATGTAGCTGTGGCCGGTGATCCAGCCTATATCCGCGGTACACCACCAAATATCATCGGGCTGTAGGTCGAATGCCCATTTCAAGGTCGCCCAGACCCATACGAGGTAGCCGCCCGTGCTGTGGACGACGCCCTTGGGTTTCCCGGTGGTTCCGCTCGTATAGAGGATGAATAATGGATCGGTGGATTCCACGGGCTCGGGTTCGCAGTAGGGTTCCGCCTCCTTCATCAAGTCATCCCACCAGTAGTCCCTTCCCTCGGTCATCGGAACATCTTCCATCCCAACTCTCTTGACCACGACGACCTTCTCCACGGTCTTGGTCTGCTTCAACCCCTCATCCGCGGTCTTCTTCAGCGGGATAATCTTACCCCTCCGATACAGGCCATCCGCCGTGATAAGCAACTTCGCCTCAGCGTCATTTATCCTATCGGCGAGCGCGTTAGCGCTGAATCCCGAGAAGACGACGCTGTGGAGGGCGCCTATCCTAGCGCATGCTAGCATCGCTATCGGGAGTTCGGGTATCATGGGGAGATAGATCGATACCCTATCGCCTTTCTTTATTCCCAGCTTCTTCAAGACGTTGGCGAACTTGTTAACCTCTTTCCATAGCTGATAGTAGGTGAGAGTCCGGGTTATCCCCTCCTCTCCCTCCCAGAAGATGGCGACCTTATTCTTGATGCCCTTTCTCAGGTTTACGTCGAGCGCGTTATATGATGCGTTAAGAACCCCGCCTACGAACCATCTGGCGAAGGGGGGATCCCATTCGAGCACTTTCTCCCATCGCTTGAACCAGCTTAGGTTCTCCGCTACTTCCGACCAGAAGTTTTCGAGGTCTTCGAAGGATCTTCTCTGATATTCTTGTAATTTCTGTCCATAGAATTTTGTCCTAGCTTCCACAGTAGCCTCAGATGAAGCGTTCTTCTCGCTCATACCTAGAGCACCTACCTTCGTCCGGGTGACGACGAACCCATCTAAAAAGGATTTCTCCGGGGATTTCCGCGGATTTTTAGCGGAGCCGCATGTTTATCTAGCACGAGACTCCTTCATCACTTGATGAAGAAAAACCTACAGAATGAGCAGGGCATAGAGATCGTGGAAACGAAGCCCATCGAGGAGGAGAAGCTGATCTTCCTTGAAGGGTTCCCTGATGTCGGCTTGGTGGGAACAATAGTCACATCATATTTAATAGACAAACTCGGCCTCGAGGAAGTTGGATACATTAACGCCGAGATCCTTCCTCCCATAATCGCGGTGAGGGACGAACGGCTGAGAGAGCTGGTGAGGATCTATAAGGGAGGGAAAATCGTGGCGATAATATCGGATATCCCTCTACCGGCATCCCTCGCAAAACCCATGGCATACGCCTTAATGAGCTGGGCCAAATCAAAGAAACCCGAGCTATTCATCTCTCTTTCAGGTCTACCGGAGCCGAATAGGCTGAACCTAGACAAACCCGGTGTATTCGTACTTGGATGCAGACCGGAGTTGACCGAGAAACTAGTAAAGGTCGAAGACGTCAATAAGTTCAAGGAGGGATTTATCGCCGGGGTGAAGGGGATGCTGCTGAGAGAGGGCTGGAAACTGAACATGGACGCGGCGATAGTCCTCGCCCAGTCGCATTACAATTATCCGGATCCTGGAGCGGCCGCGGAGATCGTCCTCTACTTATCAAAGCTCCTAAAGCTTGAGATCGATGTCGCTCCCCTGCTTGAAAGCGCCGAAGAATTAAAGCTCAGGCTGAGAGACCTTATGAGGAGAACTGATCAGATGATGCATGGCGTGCAGAAGTCGAAGGAACTGGAGTTACCCCCGGTTTACCTGTGAGGTGATGTCGAGTGGAGAGGAGGTCTCTTTGGAGGATAATCCTTGACGAGATCAAGAGGATGGAAGCCGAGGTAAATAGG
>CAZAVQ010000056.1:0-5610 GCA_964488635.1 uncultured Nitrososphaeria archaeon | reverse complement strand
GCGGCGCTAAACTGGTATGACACTTATGGCCTAATGTGGATAAGCGACGGCCCATTCATGCTGACAAAATTCGATCCAGCAGCCCAATACGCTGAGCTCACGGCCTACAGGGATGAGAGCTATCCATTCAGGCCCGGAGATAATTACTGGGGTCTACCAGAACAGGTCGAGATAACGAACGTGGGTAAATCCACGATAGTCCCAGGCGGAGAATCGACATTAATCGTCGATGTGAAGGGACCAGGGACCCTCCACATGAAGTATCTAGTTAAGGATCCGCTGACCGGCCAGGTCATAAAGGTCGGAGAAGGAGAGAAAATAACGCCGACGAGGTTCGCCATCAAACTAGACCCCGACTTCACGGCAGGACTTAGGCCAGGAGGTCTCTATGAGTTCACGATAGCCGCCTACAGCGATGAGGTAGCCTTCGTCGCCGCGGTTAAGGAATTCGTGGACGTCCTAAACATAGAGCCGTTAAAGAAGGGCGTGGAGGAGTCGATTAAGGTCGTTTCAGAAGATGTAGCAAATAGGCTTGGAGCGTTGTCAAAGGACTTGGCGGAGGCACTTAAGGGAATTGAAGGCGCCATAGGAAAGGTCACGGAAAGCGTCACAACCGTAAACACGGCGGTCAAGGATGTTGAGAGCAAGATTACCGAGTCGATAAGCGACGTCAACAAGGGCGTATCCGAGGTAAGCGCCAGCGTCACGATGCTTCACGGAGAGGTGAAGGACCTCAAAGACGCCGTACAGAACCTGTTGACGATAGTGACGATCGTGCTGATAATATCCATAATCGCCGTCGCCCTATCCGCGGTCGCCATCGTAAGGCAACGAAGACCATCTTAATCCCGGCAACCTTTATTACATCTTTTTTTGGATTTTTAATAGCAACGATGAGACTAGCGAGGACCCTCGCTATTCGCGCCATTAACCTGCTACTGGTCCTTTTCCTAGTCCTCTTCTTAGTGGTCATAATTATCGGCGCAACCGGGACCTCAGACAAGATACTTATGTCGATGATCAGAGAAGAGGTAAACACCTACAGACAGACTATCTCGAGAACGATAACCGATCCAGAAGCCCTGAACAAAGCCATCGAAACCTATAGACAGGAATTGATAAAGGCATATGGCCTCGATAGACCGTGGTATACTAGGATAGGGGATATGCTAATGAGGATAATAGTCCTAGATCTAGGGACATCCAAAAGCCTCCAGACCTTCTCCGGAAGCAACAGGGTCATAGATCTAATAATGGAGAGGCTTCCGAACACGGTGCTCTTGGTGACGACAGCAACGGTCCTAACTTTCCTAATAGGTCTTTTCGTCGGAGTTAAGCTAGCGACTGCGATAGGGTCGAAGCTCGATAGGGCTTTAACATATTTCTCCGCCATATCTTACGCCCTACCGACGTGGTGGACCGGAATAATATTCATATTAGTATTCTATTTCTATCTAAGGGTTTTCCCACCCGGAGGCATGTACAGCGTTCCACCGCCAGAGGGCGAGTTAGCGAGATTTCTAGATCTCCTTTGGCACGCCACTCTCCCGATAATAGTATTAGTTTTGGCTACGGTTGGTTCAAGCATCTACGTCACCAGAACCGTGGTCATAAATATCGCCCAAGAGGACTTCGTCACCGTCGCGAGGGCGAAGGGGCTGTCTGAACGCATAGTCAGGTGGAGATACATCGCCAGGGTTGCAGCTCCGCCGATCCTAACCCAGCTAATATTGGGTCTGGCCGGATCGATAGGCGGTGCGATCTTGACTGAAACCGTTTTCGGGTGGCCTGGGATGGGTCTGCTCTTCTATCAGGCGATAACCTCGAGCGATGAAGCCTTAATCCTAGGTCTCGTCTACGTGTTTACACTCGTTTACGTCATAGCTAGATTCATACTCGAGGTGCTTTACGTGATCCTCGATCCGAGGGTGAGAATATGATGTCCTCAAAAAGAGAAGCCATCCAGATATTCCTCTCAAGCTCGGTATCAAAACTAGGAATAATACTCTTGGTAGTCTTATTGGCTTTTTCAATTTACGCATTAACGGCGTTTCCTCCCGACTATGGAAAGCTAGTATGGAATAATCCCAAGGCCTGGGAAAACTATCCCAAGTCTGCTCCACCTGCTTGGATAAACATTTTCGCGCACTTCAAGCATTTTGAGCATAAAATCTTGGAATCGAGTGAACCCGTAGTATTCAAAGCACCTGACGGAACAACTAAGATGATCTATTACTTTGACCTAGACTATACTGCCGATGAGTTTCCAACATTTCTTTCAATGTCAATTAAAGATGTAAAATATTGGAAATCTCCCCCCGTCATCTTGGTTAAACTCGTTCGACCAGATGGAAAGGCGATCGACATAATGTCTTTCGCGGTATCTTCTCCGAGATCCGGGGAGAAGCCTCCCTACGTGCGGTTCGAAAAAGAACCCCTAACCCTAAAAATTGACTCTGATAAGAACGTTTGGAGAAGCATCTCAACATTCCTTAAGGAGAATTACGGAATGGACTTGAGTCCTTCAAAAATCGGAGAGAATCCCGAGCAGTTCCTCTTCGGATCCCCTGCTGAAGGCAATTTCTCAACCCCGATGAAGGGAGAGTATAGGTTTGAAGTGGTCGCGACGCTATATGACGATAAAGATTCAATAAACCACATCTCCTTAGTTTTAGGTGGAAGCGTTTACGGATTGCTTGGGACGGATGTGATAGGGAGGGACATAGCGATCGGCGTTCTATTGGGGTTCCCGACGTCGCTTTTCATAGGCATCGTCACCTCGGTGATAGTAACGCTAATCGGCGGATTATTGGGGATCGTGGGAGGATATGTTGGAGGAAAAACAGACGAAGTAATTCAGAGAATCTCGGACGTAGTCTATAATCTTCCACTTCTCCCCTTGACAATTTTCCTCATATTCTTGATGGGATCGAGCATCTGGAACATAGTCCTAATTCTAATAGTATTCGGCTGGCCGGGATTAACGATACTCACGCGGTCAATAGCCCTCCAGCTTAGGGAATCCCAGTTCATCGAAGCCGCGAAGGCGTTTGGAAGCTCGCCGCGGAGGATAATATTCAGGCATATGTTGCCGCAGGTGACTCCCTTCATCGTGGCCCAGATGATATTCTACGTTCCTACGTTCATCTTGCTTGAGGCCGCCCTCAGCTTCCTAGGGCTTGGGGATCCATCCCTGCCGACTTGGGGGCAAATGCTAGAATTAGGATTCAGGAATGGAGCTATTTACATGGGATTATGGTGGTGGATAATTCCTCCAGGGGTCATGATAGTTTTGACGGCATTCACCTTCGTGCTAATAGCGTTAGGAATGGAGCCCGTTGTAAACCCAAGGCTCAGAACAGGATAGCGTGGTGTTGTCTCATGATTCCCTTCCTAACATTCACTCAATCGATTCGTCCGGGGGGTTAGAAGGAGATGACGGAGAGAGAAATACTGAACGTACAGAATCTCTTCCTATACTATAAATCAAGGGGATCTATAGTAAGAGCTGTAGACGATATATCATTTGAACTTCCCGAGAAATCCGCGCTAGCATTAGTTGGAGAAAGCGGATGTGGAAAAAGCTCGACGGCAATAGCGCTCATGAGATTACTTCCATCAAACACCGCGAAATACGAGGGCAAGATTCAGATGAATGGGTTAGATGTCTCAGATTTATCCGAAGAAGAGTTTAGAAGGAAAGTTAGATGGAGGATAATCTCTATGGTATTCCAGGGAGCGATGAACGCGCTCAATCCCGTTTTAAAAGTCGGTTTTCAAGTCGCGGAACCATTAATCCACAATTTTGGATATCAAAAGGAAGAGGCATTAGCTCTCGCTGAAGAAGCCCTTGAAGACGTAGGGCTACCGAAGGGCATCGCGGGGAGATATCCCCATGAGCTCAGCGGCGGGATGAAGCAGAGGGTATGTATTGCGATGGCCTTGGTGACGAAGCCGAAGATCGTGATTCTCGACGAGCCTACGTCAGCCCTAGATATAATAACTCAAGCAAACATAATCAATCTCCTAAAGCAGTTAAAGAAGGAGCGGGGTCTATCATACATATTCATAACACATGATCTCGCATTAAGTAGCGAGCTGGCGGACTACGTGGCCGTAATGTATGGCGGGAAGATCGTGGAACGTGGTCCGGCGGATGACCTCTATGTTTCCCCAGCCCATCCATACATGAAGATGCTCCTAAACAGCATTCCGAGGCTGAGGCAGGATGTCTCTTTATCATTCATACCTGGAGCGCCACCCGATCTCAGAAATCCTCCTCCGGGATGCAGATTTCATCCGAGATGTCCATTTAAGATAAATGGCAAATGCGACGTGGAGGAGCCTCCGGTCTTTAAAATCGGGAAAGATCATTACGTAGCTTGTTGGTTATACGGGGGTGAGAGAAGATGACCACGCCGATAATCAAGGCCGTTGATCTTAAAACATACTTCCCGGTTAGAAAGGGGTTCTTCGGAATAGCGGGATACGTCAAGGCCGTTGATGGAGTTAATTTGGACATCCGCCGCGGTGAGACTTTAGCGCTCGTGGGCGAGAGTGGATGCGGTAAAACGACTCTTGGCAGGACTTTGCTGAGGATAATCGAGCCGACGACTGGGAAAATCTTCTTCGACGGCCAGGAGATCACGAGATTAAATGAGAGGGATCTGAAGAAGCTTAGAAGGCGCATGGCGATGATCTTCCAAGACCCATACGCGAGCATAGATCCAACCTATAATGTCTTCAGGGTGATAGAGGAACCTCTGGAAATACATAACATCGGGGCGAGGGAAGACCGGGCTGAGCTGGTTATGCGCTCGCTCGAAGAAGTAAAACTCGTTCCGCCTGAAGAGTTCGCGAGAAAGTATCCGCATATGCTGAGCGGTGGTCAGAGGCAAAGGGTTGCTATAGCCAGGGCATTAATTCTGAGACCTAACTTCATCGTAGCCGATGAGCCTGTATCGATGCTTGATGCATCCGTTAGGGTGGAGATACTCCTCCTCTTGAAGGAGCTTCAAAAGAAATACAACCTTTCATATCTATACATCACTCACGATATAGCGACCGCGAAATACTTCTCCGAGAAGATCGCGGTCATGTATGCCGGTAAAATAATCGAGGTAGGCCCATCCTCTATGGTGTTGAAGAACCCGCTCCATCCCTATACAAGGGCCCTAATAGACGCCATACCGGATCCGGATCCCTCCAATAGATTCAAGATTAGAAAGGTTGTTAAAGGAGAGCCTCCGAACCTTATGAACCCGCCGAAGGGCTGTCGATTTCACCCAAGATGCCCCTATGCAAAAGACGTTTGTAAGGTCGAGGAACCTCTGCTAAAAGAGATCGAGCCTGGACACCTAGTCGCCTGCCATCTTTACTAAGTTAGTACATCTCCGTCTCTTAGCTCCAAAAATTAGGTAGTAAAAATTCGTGGCAAAAACCTGGTTTTAAGAAGGCATTTATCAGATTTTTGGACATTTTCACAAGGATTTTTTCGCTTCATATAATCTCGTCTATATGCCGGTTTTTTCTTCAAATGGTTATTAATTAGTAGGTTTTTTTGAGGCATGCGTGGCATGCGGCCGGTAGCTGATTGGCTGGTGATCCCGA
>CAZAVQ010000055.1:0-5778 GCA_964488635.1 uncultured Nitrososphaeria archaeon | reverse complement strand
TTGTGGACGCCGGTCTTCACGAACACGGCCCATGGAGGGGGCTCTATAACCCTATTCTCCTTTAGGTAGACGGCGACTTTCTGGATCAGCTTCATGGGTTCTGCGAGCTGCACAGGCGACACCATCCGTCGCTCAAATGGCTGAAGAACTCATTTTTTAGCCTTCCTTCAGCCCCGCCTCGCCTTCTTCTCCCTTATCGCGGGAATACGCTTAACGTAGCCGCAGGTATTACATTTGATCACGACGTGGGTGCTCCGCCTATCCCTAACCCTCACCGTGAAGGATCCCGGGATATAGAATGGAGTTCCACACTTCCTGCAGATGAACCTACGATATCTACTTGGAAGCCTTATCCTAGCCTTCCTGCAGATTTTCAGGGCCAGTTTTCCGGCCTCTCTCGCGAGTTCAGGTCTATCGACGGCATGTCTCCTAGCGAACTCCATTAGCCTGGCAACTCGGTCAAGCGCTACCCTCCTAATGTCACTCAAGACCTCCTTTTCCCTCGATAAAGGTGAACTTTAAACAGTAATTATGCATTTCAATTTAAGGTTTGGAGAAACTGGTTCTGGTAATCGTCGAAGCGGCGATAGAGCCCGTGCCGAAAAGCATACGGAATCACCCGGCTGTGAAAGCATATGCGGCGAGGAGGGGGAAGAAACCGGAGGAGGTTTTACTCGATAGATCCTATCATCACGCGGCGATGAAGAAGCTCCACGAAGCGGAGCAACGCGGAAGACCGGATATCACGCATTTCACACTCTTAGAAGCCTTGGGGTCGCCGTTAAATAAATGCGGGATGCTGGAGCTCTATGTTCAGACGCGGAGTGGCCACGTGATCTGGATAAATCCCGAGACAAGGCTTCCCCGAGTCTATGAGAGATTCAAGGGATTGATTGAGAAATTGTACAGGGAGCCCGTCGTCGAAGCCGATGGAAAAATCCTGTTAAGACTTGAGGAGAAAAATTTAGGCGAATTAATTAGAGAAGTGGATCCTGACCTCCATATACTCCTATCAGAGGACGGTAAACCCACGAGGTGGAGCGAACTCGGAGAAATGGTCACATCTAGGCGGAAGCCCCTCATCATGATAGGCGGATTTCCAAGAGGAGAATTCCACGAAGAAACTCTCAGGAACGCCGACGAGATAGTCAGCATTTGGCCAGAGCCTTTAGAGGCATGGGTAGTAGCCTCTAGAGTTATTTCGATAACGGAGCAAGCCCTCAAAATAGGGGAGACACTATAAACCAGCTATACATCTCTAAATGTCCACCGCATCCTATTCCGAATAATATCTTCTAAAAACCTCCTTGCATGAGTTTTATCCAAATTCAGCATAAGGGCTGCCACATGTTTGCAGAATCTCAGCCTCATGCCGACCCTCGACCAATCGGCGCAGTTATGAATTATCACCTTCTTCTCCGAGTCGATTATCACGACGTAATCCTTGACGTGAGCGGAAACATGTTGTTCGGTTAATTCATCCACCTTTATCAGGGATGGATCGATTTCCTTCGCCCGCCTTAACCTCCGCTTGTCGGTCAAAATACTCAATAAACCTTCGATATCTTCCGGGAGGTTTTCAGGAGGCATGAGTTCTGAAAGGGTTAGGGCGGGGGCCCTCGGCTCTTGAAGCGCCCTCTCGACTTCTTCTAAGATCCTTCTCTGCTGTCCGGTGATTATCCCGAGGATTTCAAGGACCTGTAAGCAGTTGTGGACCGCGTATCCGTGAAAGTGGTTGTTAAAGAAGCCGTAAACCTTGCCAGTTCTCTCCCTCAACTCTTCTAGCTTCGGCTTCCATTCCTCAAGTTCTTCCCTGCGATAATGATAATAGTACCAGGGACTGCTCCCCTTACCATGCCACCTGACATAAGCGAAGTCCGTTGTCACGTGCAAGTCCGGGGGCAATAGCGGCTCGTCAACGATCGTATATGCCACCTCGTATTTCGAGAGGATATCTAAGACCTCGTCTCTCAGCCAGGACTGGTCGCGGAATTCGACCGCGAACCTAAATTCTCTAGGCAAGATTCTAAGGAAATCGCTTAGAATCCTAAAATGATCTGAATAAACAAATTTCGGTGGAAGCTGGATCAGAAGCGGGCCGAGTTTCTTCGAGTTCTTTAAAGGTGTCATTAATTCCAAGAACCTATCGAGGTCCTTCTCAACAGATTTGTTTAGGTCAAGCTTCTTATCGTGAGTTATCAGCGACGGGATCTTCGCCGTGAATATGAAGCCTTCTGGCGCCGCCTTGGCTAAACCCTCAACTAGGTCCGGATCCGGATATGAGTAAAATGTTGAATCTATCTCAACTGCGTCGAAGACCTGAGAGTATTTGCGGAACTTGCTCTCCCCGGGTTTATAGAATATCCCCTCCCAGTCTTTATAACTCCATCCACTTGTTCCCAGAATAATCTCTCCCAACCCGCCCTCAACTAGAATACGATCCATGAAGATATTAAACTACCTCAGACCATCGGCTAACACAAATATTTCCGAAGACATTCCCCATATGTGCCGAGGATCCTGATAGGATGTGGTGGGTGGCAGTATTTCTCTATACCGGGCTTAGATCCCCTCAGGGCGTATTCGATGGCCTTCAACTTCGTCGAAGTTAATTCAACATTTTACTCGATACCGGATCTCCGACTAGTTCGGTCATGGCGGCTCAGAGTTCCAAGGGACTTCGAATTCTCCGTTAAGGCGAATAGGATCGTAACTCACGTGGAAAGGCTTAAACCGAGTGAAAAGGCGGTAAGGTATCTAGAGAAGTGCGCGGAGATCTGCAAGATACTAAATTCACGGGTATTGGTCTTGGAGACGCCGAAGACGCTTATCCTCTCCGAAGATGTTGTGAATGATCTTAGAAAACTCCTCGAGAAAGCGGATTTGAGGGGAGTTAGAATAGCGCTCGAGCCTAGATCCGGGTGGAAGATTGGCCGAGAATTAACCGAAGAAGTCAAGGAAATCGGCATAATCCCCGTCGCCGATTATTCGAGGGAGGATCCCCCATACGATGATGAAGAGATTTCCTATAGCAGGCTCTTCGGATTCGGCGAGCACAACATCTATCAATTCACCGACGAAGATCTCAAGAACATCAAGTCAAGGGCTGAAAAAAGAAGATCTAAGAGGGTTTACCTCAGCTTCCATGGAGTGAATATGTACCTCGACGCGGCGCGGATGGAAAAATTCGTTAAGGCCGGGGAGTTGCCGAGCGTCACGAGGAGCTATGGAATAGACTCATTGGCGGAGGTATTGGCAGACGCCGTCTTCCCCATGACTAAGGAAGAACTCGTGAGGAGGCATGGATGGAAGCTCATAGATATAGATCGGGAAACAAGGGTCCCGGCCAGCGTGATCTTAAAGCAGCTCCGGAGAAAGCATTACCGAAGCCTTGAGGAAGTATTGAGAGAGTTAAGGTCTAGGTTCGAGAAAGCCTGAAACGGGAGCCAAGTAGAGAAGATTTACCGCAAAGCCTAAATAACCAAAAATCATAGTCGAGGATCGGCGGCCGTAGTCTAGTCTGGTAGGACGCCAGCCTGCCAACCCATATCACGGGGGCAGATCGCTGGTGGTCGCGGGTTCAAATCCCGCCGGCCGCACATCTGGATTTCCTTGAACTCTTCTTTGCGTCTGGAGAAGATATATACATCTTAGGCCACCAGATTTTGCGATGAATTATCCGGATTCTGTTTGGGATTTGAAGGTGGTGAGGGCGAAGTTTGGCGTAGGCGCCGTTAATGAGGTAGGTTATGAAGCAATCGCTCTGGGAGCGAAGAAGGCGTTGATAATAACTGACAAGGGCGTGGCGGGAGCTGGGCTTGTTCAGGGCGTTACGGATTCCCTCAAAGCTCAGGATATAGAGTTCAGAGTATGGGATGGAGTTGAGCCCGAGCCCTCGCTCTCCTCTATGAGAGAGGCCATAAGTTTCGCAAAGGACTTCGAGCCCGATTTATTTATCGCCGTTGGTGGAGGGAGCTCGATCGACACCGCGAAGGTCACCAACCTAGTATCAACTCATGGGGGAGATGTAGTAGATTACATAGCGCCTCCCTTCGGGAAGGGGAAGAAGATTCCCGCCCCCTGTAGACCCTTGATCGCGATACCTACTACAGCTGGAACGGGTAGCGAGACCTCTTCCGCGGCGATAATATCTCTTCCAGAGGAGAGGTTCAAGGCCGGTATAGTTAATGACTACTTGAGGCCGTCCCTAGCCATTCTCGACCCCCTTCTCACGGTCACCATGCCCCCGCGGATAACCGCGCACACGGGAATGGACGCATTAACCCACGCGATAGAGGCTTACACGGTTCGGAGCTATGACGCCAAGCCTAAGCCCAGGACCCCGCTTGATAGGCCGGTATACGGCGGCTCCAACCCCTTCACAGACCTGCTCGCGGCCAGGTCCATAGAGCTTATAGGATCAAGCCTCCGCGAGGCTGTTTACCAGGGTTGGAGCCTGAAAGCCAGATCTGACATGCTTTTGGCCTCATTTTTAGCCGGTGTAGCCTTCTCGAACGCCGGATTAGGAGCCGTACACGCCGCGGCTTTCCCAGTTGGCGGGAGATACCACGTTCCCCATGGATTGGCCTGCGCGCTCCTACTCCCAGCGGTTATGGAGTATAACCTCCCGAGCAATTATGTGAAGTTCGCCGAGGTTGCGGCGCTCTTGGGAGAGTATGTGGAGAGAATGGATGTGAGAGAGGCGGCTGAGCTGGGCATCGAGGCCGTCAAAAACTTGGAGAGAGACGTGGGGATACCCTCAGGGCTAAGCGAGATCGGGATAACGAGGACAGACATACCGGAGCTGGCCGAAGAAGCGATGAAGGTGAAGAGGATGTTGATGGGGAATCCCCGGCCTATCACTAAAGAGGATATGGAGAGAATCTACGAAAACGCGTTGAAGAACTATTAAGAGCCATCTATCTAATCATATCCGCTCGGTAGGTCGACGTGGCGTTGAGCTCCGGGATAACTGCTGAATCGGGATACCCGGCACTTTCCCAAACTCCTTTGAAGTCGTAGTCTACCAGCTCTACCCTCACCAAATAGTTGATCCACTTGTAGCCCCATCTACCTGGGACCACGAGCCTCAGCTTCCCTGGAAGAGGTTTCCCATCCTTCTCATAGGCTATCAACACGCCGCCCATGGCGTCCTCGAGTATTAGGTCCGTGGTGTAGCTGTCGGACGCATAGAAGGCGACCTTAATCGCGTTAGGAAGGGGGTTGGCGATCTCCAAGATCTCCCTCAGTTCTACCCCAGTCCATGTACCTCGTGTCACGGGTGTGTCGGGATTTCCGACGCAGTAGAGTTCGGCCTCGACCGATTTTGATGGCAGATGGATGAGATCCCTTATCGTCAGGTTAACCGGGTTTTCCACCATCCCATCGACGCTGAAACTCCAATCCTCGTCGAGCTCAGACTCCATATCATCAAGGGGCGTTACTCTGGAAGGGCTTGGAAACATCACCAAGTACATCGTGAGCAGCAGGAATATTATGGCCACCGCCGCGGCGAATACCAGAATTCTCTTCATCGTTAAGGGGCGGCCTACCCGTTATTTAAGGGGTGATTTCTCCGATAATAACGGCGATAACGGGCTACTTCTTGTCCCAGAGGATCTCCGAGGGAAACGCTCGACAAGCTCGGCAACCATTATATACCGTCTCCCAATTGATCTAGTGACTTGCCCCGGAGGCGATCGACGGGTAGAAAGGCCATATCGGTCATGTTCATGACCTTTATCGCGATCTCTATCCTAAGCGCCGTATTCATAACGA
>CAZAVQ010000054.1:0-5817 GCA_964488635.1 uncultured Nitrososphaeria archaeon | reverse complement strand
CGATAATTGTGTCGGAATGCCACGCGTGCATAGCTACACAGACCTCCGCGAAGGGGGCGTGTCCGGCGACCTTGACAGCCGCAATTAAATTCGTGGCCGCGTCGCTTGAGGGTCTATCAGAGGATCGTTGGGCTCCCACGAAGATTATTGGGATCGGGGGTTTCTGGAGGGCGAAGCTGAGGGCGGCTGCAGAATATCCCATCGTATCGGTTCCATGGGTTATCACAACCCCGTCGAATCCCTTTCTGATCAGTTCGTCGACTTCCTCAGCCATCTTATTCCAATGATGCGGGGTCATGTCCTCGCTGAAGATGGAGAAGAGGATCTTCGCATCCAAATCGGCGAGATCCGACAGCTCCGGGACTATGGATAAGAGGTCCTCGGCGGTTATAGCGGCCCTAACCCCGCCAGTTCGATAATCTATCCTGCTTGCTATCGTTCCACCTGTGCTCATAACCATGACCTTTGGTAATCCGGGCTTGGCTGGCGGACGCGGCGGCGGCGCGAAACGCGGCTTCTTCGCGGATGCCAGTTTTCTTAACTCTTTTACCTCAGAGATCTGGATTCCGATGTTATATCCGTTTGGAAGCTTTATGACTATGTAGCCTGGGTCGGCGAGTTCGTATCTGGCCATCAGAATGCCTCGATAAGTTCTTCCACCGGCAGTTATCTCGACCTCGTCCCCGATCTCTGCGCCCACTCCCTCTAACAGCTCCCTCGCCTTCCCGGAATAGCCTTGGAGCTTCTCGCTTACGCTCACGGTTCTTCTGAGCACCGATCCCATATTAAGGCTTTAATGACGCAGTTAAGTTGCCATAGCCGGCGCTATCCTTGGCTCTGAACTTTTTTAAACGAGGTCTTCATGCCTTTCTTCAACGACATGAGGCACTACGCGGTTCCGAAGAGGATCAAGGACGTCGAGGCGGAGGCGGCTTTCACGGTCTTAGCGATCGCCAAGCGGGTCGAGGCCAGAGGGCGGAAGGTCGTCCACCTAGAGATAGGGGATTCGTGTTTTGATACTCCAGATCACATCAAGGACGCGGCTATAGAGGCCATAAATCAGGGAGACACCCATTATACCCCCACCGCCGGGATACCGGAGCTAAGGGAGGCTATAGCCGAGAGCGTAAAGAAGGATTATGGGGTTGAGGTGGATTGGAACAAGAACGTCGTCGTGACGAGTGGATGTAAACAAGCAATCCTCGCCGCCACGCTCTCAATAGTCGATGAGGGAGAGGAAGTCCTTTACCCGAATCCCGGCTACCCTGAATATGAGGCGGCGGCATACTTCGCCGGAGGAAAGCCGATTCCCTACAGGCTGAGCGTCGAAAACGACTTTAAGTTAAATCCGGATGAGATCGCGGAGTTGATTACGCCGAAGACCAAGCTCCTAGTCATAAACAGCCCGGAGAATCCCTGCGGATCGGTGGTGGCTCGGGATGACTTGAGGGCTTTGGTTGAGCTATCGGAGGACCACGGATTCTATATACTCTCCGATGAAATTTATCGTCCAATACTCTTCGACGGCGAGAAGCATCACTCACCCCTAGAAGTCAAGGGAGGTCTCGATCGAATCATAGTCGTTGATGGGTTCTCAAAGAGATACGCCATGACCGGGTGGAGGATAGGATACGCGCTGGTGCCCGAGGAGGTAACGCCGCAGATATTCACTCTTCTCAACGTCATGACTTCTTGCCCGAACTCGATCTCCCAGAGGGCGGCGCTCGCGGCCCTTAAAGGCCCACAGGAACCCGTATTCCAGATGGCTAGGGAATATGAGAGGCGTAGAAACCTCGCGGTTGAAAAGCTCTCTGAGGTCGATGGGATAAAATTCGCGAAGCCCCGCGGGGCATTCTACCTGATGATGGATGTTCGAAAGGCGTTGGAGAAGTTGAAGATGAACTCGGAGCAGTTCGTTAAGATGCTGATCGAGAAATACGGCGTCGCATTCTTACACGGGACCGCCCTCGGCTCCTATGGAGAAGGTTTCCTCCGGATGAGTTTCGCGACTTCTGAGGAGGAGATTGCCGAGGGAATAGAGCGCTTTAAACGGGCCCTACAAGACATCCTCAGCTCTTGACAGCCTCGAAGACCACCAACCGCCAGCAGGGTCTGCCGAATCCGTCGAAAAAGTAATCCGCATTGGGAAGCTTTTTCAAATGATTTAAGAGCTCAATGAGCGTTTTCCCGAAGGGGTGAGTGCAGTAATCTAGGACCTCGGGCTTCAACCCAACCTGCTCCATCATTTTTACAGCCTCGCCTATTCCCACAAGCGAGACCACGGAGACTATTAGTCTACCATTCTCCTTAAGATGACCTGGGGCACCCTCAATCGCCTGATCTAAAACAGCCCGTCCATCTACCCCTCCCCAAGTAAACCTCGGAACCGGGCTCCTCGATGGCGTCATTGGAGGGTTACAGATTATCAAGTCGAAACTTTCCCCTTCAACTGGGCGGTAGAGATTTCCGAATCTGAACTCTATGTTCTCCGCATCGTTTAGAGCCGCGTTCTCCCGCGCTGCCCGCAGAGCTCTCGAGGAGATGTCAGTTGCCACAACTCTCTTCGCACCTAGTTTTGAAGCGAGGATGGCGAGGAAACCGGAACCCGTCCCGAGGTCGAGTACTTCGGTTCCCTCGACGTTTCTCAGGTTTTCGGCGATGAGCAATGTGGCAACCGACGGGGAATAAACTTTGGGATCCCTGCGCAGCTTTATCTTAATTCCCTTGACCTCATATTCGAGTACAGGTCTCAAGACCCGCCCTCACGGATCTCCCATAGAATCACGTTTTTATTTTTCTCATTATCGCCTCTCTAACCCTGGCCTGGATCCAAGGCGGGGTCAAGGGGAGGAATATCCTCGAATATTTCAAATCCATGGCCTCGATGACGTCTTCCACGCGCCCCTCCCTTAGATAACCCTCGACTAAGCTGCATCCAAATCTCTCCGCGAGATCTGCGTCTAAGTAATGGCAGGTATAGAAGAGTATCTCCGCGAGATCCCATGAAAAAGACCCATCATAGGAGCATTGCTCTAGGTCTACTAGGTATATCTCGCCGTCATTTGAGAAGATTACATTAAATGGATTGCAGTCCCCCATAGATATCCAATTCCGATGAAGCCTTCCAAGCAGTCGCCCAACCCTCCTACTCTTCTCCTCAAGCTCCGCCTCTCCAAGTCCCGAGGTCAATACGTTTACGAGGTTTCTCCCCTCGATGAATTTCTGGAAGAGGATCTTTCTAGGCCAATTGACGTGTAGTATCTCGGCGGCGTTGAATCCTAGATCCAGCAATTTATTGACGAAGTAGATTTCATTGCTTAGCCTGATTGAGGCGAGGAGTGAGAAGTTTTTCACACCTATCGCCCAGAGCCACGCCGCAAACCACTTGAAGTCCGTCCAGTCGAGATACTTCTTCACGAAGATCTTCAATTCTTTACCATTTACCTTGAAGCTCGCCACATAAGCAGAGTTCAGTACCCCAGCGACCCTCTTCAATTCTATCTCATTTTGTTTCACACCATAAGCCATCTCTATGAATTGCTTTATTCCCAAATCAACGAAGAGCGGCTGGGGGCCAAGCGAGGTCTCGATCTTAATCATCCCGGAGGGCTCCGGGATCTTAACAGGTTTGAGCATTCTCAAGTCTAATCCGAGGTCTTTGATCGAATCGATGGGGGAGGAGAGTCCGGCGTTTAGATATAGCCTGAACACGTGTTCTAGTTCCTCGGAGAACTTCGTGTAAATCGATTTCTTGGACAGAATCTCCCTCACGAATTCATCGGAGGGTGAGTAGCCATCTCTTTTTCGAATAACCACGCCCTCTTCGACCAAGAGGTCAAGCGCCTTCTCGAATCCCCGCAGCGAGTTCTTAAGGAATCGTTCTAAACCTCTCTCAAGGGATGCCTCGATATAGGGCCTGATCGGCGGATATACCGCTGAGAGCCTCTTTAATTTATCATATAGGAAGAATTCCGGGCCTATCAGGAGCCTTGTGGACGCCAGTTTGTGCTCTAAGATCAGGTTCTGGAGGGACTCCACTATCACATGCCTCTTGTAGATCACATCCATCCTCTCTAAGAAGTCCACGGCGATGACCGGGATATATGGCAGGAGAAATGCTCCGGCGACGGCCCCACCCAGCTCCTCCTCCGAGCAATCTCCGAGGAGTTCCCATTCACCGACAGAGATCATCAAATCTATTTTAGGCGGCTTCTTTCTCCTGCGGATCCTGAAGGGCTGAGAGCCCTCAAAAACTACTAACAGCTGCGAGGGCCTATCGAGGTCCCCTAGGGCGGCGGCTCCGTGAATACTTAGGGCTCTCACTCGGTCAAGGCCGACATCAAACTCTTCGAGGATCTTAAAGGCCGTCTCAGCGTCTCCCGTGTAGGCCATTTCCAGATCACGTAAGGCTCCTGTAGGCTAAAAACTAACCCCTGGGAGGACGCCGAGTAATCTTTATTGCCTATATATGCACCTCTTCGACTGGCTTGGAGCCCTATAGACTTGTGAGGCGTATAGTTTCACGGGCCTTGAAACTGGGCGCGACGGACGCCGTTGCGGAGATCTACTTGGGGCGAGAGCGGAGGATTAAGTTCGCGAATAACGAGGTAGTGGTGGCAGAGGAGAGGGAGGAGGCGTCAGTTGACATCTTCGTGGCAATAAAGGAGAAGCGGGCAACGGTATCGGTTGACAGCGTCGCGCTCCGGAACGTCGAGGAGGCAATTGAGCGGGCCGTTTACCTAGCTAAGATGAGCCAGCCAGCTGATGTATATACCCCCTTACCGAGAGGCCCATTCAAATACGATAAGAATCTATTGAGGGCCGGGAAAATACGCGGGGACCCGGATAGACTAGCCGACGCTGTGGAGGCCGCCATAAACGCCGCGTTATCCGAGGGAGCTACAAGAAGCGCTGGGACCCTAATATATTCTTCTGGAAAGTCTTGGCTGAGGACGAGCGGTGGAGCCTACGGCGTCGTCGAAGACTCGTCGATAGAATTATCGATAAGGGCCTTCGCGTCGGATGATGCCACCGGGCACTTTGTCTCGGTTGCGGCGCGGGAACAAGACTTTAACCCTGAAGAGGCTGGGAGGCGGGCTGGAGAATTGGCTAAGCTCGCCGTTAATCCCGTCGAGGGAGAACCCGGAACCTATGAGGCGTTATTGGGGCCCATGACCTTCGCGAACCTAGTCGAGGAAGTTGGGAGATCCGCCTCCGCGTTTTATGTTGACGCCGGGTTATCATTCCTAGCCGAAAAGATCGGTGAGGAAGTTTCCTCAGAAATGTTTACGTTGATCGATGATCCAACAATCCCCGGCACCTACGGCTCCTGCCCCTTCGATGACGAGGGAATTCCAACTAGGAGGAATGTGATAATCGAGAAGGGAGTTCTAAAAACGTATCTCCACAACTCAACCACGGCTAAAAAATTCAACGCGGAGACAACCGCGAACGCCGGGTTAATCGTCCCCTCACCATTCAACCTGATCGTCGAGGGTCCTGGAGAGAACTTAGATAAGTTGATCTCCGGGATAGATGATGGGATATACGTCACAAACGACTGGTACCTCAGGTACCAGAACTATCGAACCGGGGATTTCTCGACGATACCCCGAGACGCCATGCTCAGGATAAGGAAGGGGAGCATAGAGGGCGCCGTGAAGAGGCTGAGGATAAGCGATAATATGATAAGGGTCTTCAGAAACATCAGACAACTCGGAAGGGAAAAGTACTGGATAACTTGGTGGGAAGTCGAAACCCCGGTCTACGCCCCCCACGCCGTAATCGAACAACTAAACTTCACAAAACCCACCCTCT
>CAZAVQ010000053.1:0-5895 GCA_964488635.1 uncultured Nitrososphaeria archaeon | reverse complement strand
GCGTAGCCTGCTACAAGTGGGAAACGTGAAATTGAGAATCAAGCTTGGACGAAAGGCATCGCCGCAATTGATTTTAATATTCTTAGTGCTTGGAATACTTTCGATAGGGATAGCCCAGCAAGTCATCACGACTACGACCACAACTGTAATAACTCTTCCGGCGAAGACGACGACCACCGTGATAAGTCAAGCGGGGACGACTGAAGTCAAGACGATAATCCAGGGAGAATATAGGATAGTCTACATGGAGATGCGGCCCGATCAAGAATGCATCATAGCGGTCAAGGGGGTTCCCCAATCGGTCATGACTGTTCCCGGGGCGACTGTACCGGGGACCACCACGGTTATCACCATCCCGGCAGCCAGCTATAAGACGACCATCACGCGGGTTGAGGGTGGAACGACCTTAACGACGGCCGGCGTGAAGGTAGTAGAAGTTAAGACCACGATATCGGCGGGACCTGTGACCACCACCTTCGCCATCCCGATACCTCTCTACGGGGAGATCATGGAATACTGCGAGGTAATAACCGTCAAGATCGTTAACAGTTTTGAGGCAAAGGAGCCCATGACCCTTAGCGTGACCTTCCCCGGATTCACCTTCAGCGGGACGACCTTTACTATGCCTACATGCCGATAAGCGGTTCGACCACGATCACCGAGACCACGAAGACTGAGACGGTTAAGCCTACAACTACTAAGACGGCGGCGACCCAGGCCGCTGGCGGGATCCCTGTGGCCCTCATAGCACTCATAGCCGTAATAGTAGTGGCAGCAGCAATCGCCGCAATAATTTTAGCTAGAAGATCAAGGTAGATAATTGAGAAATCATAAACCTCTTAATTTCTTCTTTTTTAATACCTGAATAAGAAAAGGTCATCTTCTGCTGCTCAGCCGCTCTAGCTCTCGAATTACCTTCTCGCATCCGAATTCAGCTGCAAATCCGGCGAGGTAGCCCGCGGCGGAAAGGGCTCTAAACGGCGTGACACCTCGGGCCATTAGGAACAACGTCACAGCGATTAGGGTTGCTATTCCTTCCTTGTTAAGCGGCCGATTGATCCAGCTTATATGCCACCTAGAATCCCCGATCAATAGATCAGATCCCCCGCCGAGTATATAGACCGCGCCTTCAATTTCTGCCGCCTTCCTCGTTAAGGCCCTGTACTTCTCGATGAACCGACCTCCTAAATCGATCCCAAGCCTTTGCCTCGCCTCCTCTTGATCGATTATCGAGGCTATCCTCGGAGATTCATCCATGAAGCCTAGGACGAGTATCCCAGAAGCCTCGTTAAGAGAGGTTAAAAGATCTCGTCGTTTTCCGAGATAGACCACCCCTCCCCGAACCTCGCCACCAACTCTGCACCGTACGCCTAGATCTGACAATAGTTTAACCGCGCGTTCATCGAGGTCGTCTAGGAGGATTACTTCAAGGGATTCTTCGCGAGCGGCGCGGAGCGCTTGCCGCGCGTTTCCCGGCCCCATGATGATCTCGGCTTCGGGTGGAATTCCTATAGGCGCGATCACGACCTCCCCGCAGTAATCGGCCGCCGCCGGCATCCCGAGCTTCGGTCTATGAAAGGTCACCGTTATATTCGCGTTAACCGCCAAGTCCGCTACCTCGCCTGTGTCCGGGTTTATTCCAGAAGGGATGTCCACGGAGATCTTCAACGCCTTTGCCGAGTTAATCAGCTGGATGACGGATCTCCACGGCTCTCGGATGGCGCCCCTGATCCCGGTTCCGAATATCGCGTCGACGACGACATCGGCGGATTCAACCTCACCCCTTATTTGGTCGAGGTCACCGACCTCATTTACGATGTAGAGCCTCACGGACTCTCTCATCGAGCGAATTATCTCGAAGTTCCCCTTGGCCTCAGGCGTTCTTATCCTATTGGGGTCCCCGATCAAGACGGCGGCAACCTCGGCTCCCAGGCCAGCGGCATGTCTCGCCGCCACGAAGCCGTCTCCACCGTTATTACCCGTGCCGCAGAAGACCACCATCTTTCGCCCCGATAGGCCGCCAAGCCATTGGTAGGCTATCCTCGCGACCCAGGCCCCCGCATTCTCCATGAGGAGCTTTCTCGGGATCCCCAGCCACTCCGCGTTCTCATCTATTGCCGCCATTTCGGATGATGTTATCCCTCCCCAACCCTCCAATCTCCGACACCGTCAAATTAGCTGGGCAGCCGGACTATAACTCTTCTCGGGAAGAGATCTTTGGGAGCTTAAATCGAGGTCTCAGGATTTTGGGAGAGCTCCTCGGTTTCCGGTATTGTGAAGAAAGCCACGATCGAGAAGATCGTTGATAGCAAGGCTATGATCGCGACTATTATTATCGGCCAGAAAAGCGACAGAATAGAGGCGAAGATCGATGGACCGGAGGCGGTTGCCGCTAAAATTCCTAGATTTGCCGCGGATATGATGATCAGCGGAATGGAGATCACCGCGGCCACGATGGAGAATATCCTGAACCATCCGGAGAGCTTAAACCAAGTATTGTCAAATACCCTGCCGGCTCTGAAGTGGGAAGCGATCTCTAGGATCACCGTGATTATCGCTATTACGGCTAGAATCAAACCAACTACCGCGAAGGCCATTAGGTGGCCTAGATTCTTAAAGAATTGGAAACTGGGTCTGCCGGTCATCGCACCCGGCATCAACAGGGCTAGACCGGGCAACATTACGAAAATTAACGCCAAGAAACCAAGCCCTAAGACGAATGTGATTATCATCAGTATGCCCGTGGCCGTGAAGAGCTTCTCCCGGGTGTCTCGCCCCATGAGAATCCAGGCTATCGCGACCACGATCCAGGACACTATATTCACGTAAGGTATGAAGGAGAGGAGGTAGCCTATTCCACCAACCCACTTATATGACTTCGTCAAGGCGCATATTCCACGCCCTCTTCATTTAAATAGCTTCACTTCCGGTTTCCGGAGAAAATGGATTTAAACACGGCTTTAAACGCGGACATCGCGCCCTTTGTCCTGGCCTCCTCCACCACCTTTTCCCAGTCTATCCTCAGCAGGACGATGGTGATTACTATCATCGCAACTATCGCTACGACCGTCGCGGCGAATCCGCCCTCCCTCCCCAAGAAGAGCCCTGCTAAATCAAAGTATAACCTACCCGTATAGGCTACGATCCAAGACAAAACTATCTTTCCCAGCATATTCGCGAGCATGAACTTCGCCGTATTCAAGCCGGTTAACCCCACCGGGATATAGACTACATCATCTGGGAGAGGTGTCAACGCGAAGAGGAAGACGGCGAATGTGCCGTATTTTCCGATGGCCTTTCCAAGCACGTTCATCTTCCTCTTCCTCTCCTCGCCCAAGAATTTCCTCCCAAATCTCCCTAGGCCATAGGAGGTGAGCTTCCCGACCGCGCCGCCCACACCGGCTATTACGCCTAGGAGGAGAGGGTCCAGTGTTTTAGCCATGAGAACTATCGGCACGAGGTATGGGACGGGGAGAAAGGGGATTAGGCTTCCCAGAACGGAGATTAGGAAGGCCCCTAGATAACCATAGGCTTGAAGAAAGGCGAAGAGCGAACCGTAGAAATCATCCGCCATCGCGCCTTATCATGGAAGAATTGTTTTTGGTAGAATTAAGGGATTGTGGATCCGGCAGCCTTGCGAATCATCTTTAATGCTTCCTCGCCGAGGTTGTGTTGTTTAGCCCCCTTGAGCATGGCGCCGAGATACTGCTTAGAAGGATATACCGGCCCCCTTCTAGGGTTTATGGCCACATGGGTCACCGCTTTAACCCTTCCAACCCCCTCGACATCTACTTCGATGCTCCGCCGCATAGCCCTCTGCGGAACCCCCTCGAACTTATCCAATTCTTTTAATTGTTCGGGGCTTATCTTATACGCGACGCCGTAAACCTTTGATGATTCATCTTCTTCTAGATTCGCTACACCGCCTTTCCAGCTAGTTGAATACGCATCAAAGACTAATCTAAATCCCCTCAGCTCCGCCCTACGGGAATTCGTCCAATTTTTTATACAACGCTTCATCAAGGATTTGTTCATCGACCATCCATAGGCAAAATACCAGACCTCAGCCATTTTCTGCGTAAAGATATGGATCCCAGCTATATAATTCTAAAAGTTTGTATTCAGCTATTAGACGGCTTAAATATGAATTGGACATTAGCAGCCGTGTATGAGGGAGATCTCGACTTACATTATCTGCGCGGCGGTCGCCTTTCTATCCGCGTTCACGATAATCCTCATGATCCTGCTTAGGTATCCGATTATGTATGGAATCGATGGACCCTATTATTTGATTCAGATGAGACATCTCATATCAGATGGCGCGATAAAGTACCCCGACCCCCCATTGACCTACTATATGCTAGCGCCCTTCTACCTTCTCACGACGGACAAGAATTTAGGATTAAAGATCGCGGTGGCGTTCTACGGCGGCCTGACAGCCTATGTTCTGTACGCGGCTTTTAGGCGGTTTGGAGATCTAGGCGGCTTAACGGCCTCGTTTACCTTCATCCTTTCCCCATTTACGTTGAGGTTGCTTAATGATTTCATTAAGAACTATGTCAGCCTCCTCTTTATCTCCTTCTTCGTCTACACGCTTCTAAATGTTAGAGATAGGAGAAAAGCGATAGTATACTCGTCGCTTGCGGCGATCGCCTCCGCAGCATCCCACGTTCTCACCTTCGGGGTCTTCGCCCTATACGCGCTTCTCATTTTCATCGTTTATCAACTCAGGAGAGATTACGGAGTCGGTAGAGATGCGGCCGCCTCCGCGACTGTAACGTCATTCTTGATTCTGATTTTAGCGTTGACCGCCGCTCCGCAGATCGTCGGATACGATACCCAAAAGCTCATCAGCTTCGTTGAAAATCCATTTGATCACGGATGGGAGAGAATGTATCCATCCAACTTCGCCGCGGTCCTCATCATCGGGTTTGCTGGGATCATGTATTCGCTGAAACGCCGAGAAGCCGCGGAGCTCTCCATGGCCTCAGGAATCTTACTGATCTTAATGAATCTGCCGATAATCGCTGGCTCCTGGCTCTTTAGATTCAGCCTAATGACTTCGATCCTAGTGCCTCCCATCGCCGCCCTGATCATCGGAGAAATTAGGGGAGCGAGTAAATTCACGGTCTTCGCGCTCGTGACGGGGTTGATGTTGATGACCATGTTGCCCGCGATCTCCATGCTGAAGCCGAGCATAACGATGAAAGATTACGAGGAACTCCGTGACCGACTTCCGAAATGTGTGCCGCCTGGATCGACACTGGTTATACCGGATACTAGAGTAAGGTATTGGGTCGAAGCCCTTCACGAAGAAATATACGTGATAGTTAAGAGACCCCCGCAGCCCCTACCACAGGAAGCATATCTCATTCTAAAGAAACCCGTACCGCCCGGCAGAGAGCCGCCCCGCGCAGAAATAGTCTTGGATGGAGATTATATACGGGTGCTTAAGCTGAGGTAAAAATGTGGAGATTTTATCCGCGTTTTAGGATCTCTACTCCAGGCATGGTTTTTCCTGAGAGGTAGTGGATTAACGCTCCTCCAGCGAGGCTAACATAGGAGAAGTCTTCTATTTTGAGGCCGACGAGCCTTATGGCCGTTGACGAATCTCCTCCCCCAATCAAGGTGAAGGCCTTGGATTCCGCGAGCGCTTTATAGACCTCTCGCGTTCCCTTCCTGAATTCCTCGTGTTCGTATGCTCCGGCCGGGCCTTTGACTATTATCGCGTCCTCTGGGGAGGCGGAAGTTATCAGATCTCTGTAGAGCGCCGCCGTCTCGCTTCCAATATCCATTATCGATCCGGGAGCCGGCAGATCCTCGACCTTCACCTCGGTTCTTTTTCCATCGACATCGCACGCCACATCAACGGGCTTGTATAGTTTCTCGCCTAGC
>CAZAVQ010000052.1:0-5987 GCA_964488635.1 uncultured Nitrososphaeria archaeon | reverse complement strand
AAGACGGAGATCGGGAAGAAATTCCTCAAAGAGGACCCGAATCACCCGGGAAGCCTCGGGATAGCGATAAGTGAGGCGATCGAGGACGCCCTAAAACACGACGGCGTAAAATACTCCCTCGGAAGCGTCTTAAACCACGTCTTAATGCATCAAACCGTAATCGGACTCGAAGCAAAGAAACAACTCGAATTATTCGATGATTACCCGGATGTCATAGTTGGATGCGTTGGAGGGGGGAGCAGTTTCTCGGGAATATTCTGGCCATTCTACTACGACGTTGTCTCCAAGAAGGCCCCGAAAGATGTTAAATTCGTCGCCACCGAGCCCACCGCCTGTCCCACCTTAACTAAGGGAATATACTTCTATGACTTCGGAGATTCCGCCAAACAAACACCCCTACTGGCCATGCACACGCTTGGATCAGACTTCATCCCGCCACCTATCCACGCGGGCGGGTTAAGATACCACGGAGACGCGCCTACTCTATGCCTCTTGGTTAAAAAAGGAGTCATAGCGGCGAAAGCCTATGACCAGGTCTCGGTATTTGATGCCGCGAGGCTCTTCGCTAAATGCGAGGGCTTCGTACCGGCGCCGGAGACTGCTCATGCGGTAAAATACGTGATCGATGAGGCCCTTCGATGTAAGGAGGCTGGCGAGGAGGAGACGATATTGCTGAACTTCACGGGCCACGGCTTACTGGACCTGAAGGCATATGAAGAATATCTAGGCAGTAATCTGAAGCCATACTATTACTCCGAATCCCAGATCAAGGCGGGCATTGAGAAGCTTCTACGAGAATTACCTTGGATCAAGGATCTACCCTATCTAAGGGAGTAGGGAGCCGACTTGCCGCCGAAAATACTGATCTGCGATAGGATACACCGAGACGGCTTGAAGCTGCTCAGGGAGAGCGGGTTCATCGTCGATTATCTCCCAGAGATAACCTATGACGAGTTATTGAGGATCGTCGGCGAATACGAGTGTTTAGTCGTTAGGAGCAGGACGAAGATCACCGCCGAAGTTTTGAATAGGGCGAAGGAGCTTAGGCTGATAGCCAGGGCTGGAAGCGGACTAGATAACATAGACCAAGATGCGGCCGAGAACCGGGGCATAAAATTGATCAGGTGCCCGGAGGCCGTAGCACCACCCGTCGCGGAATTAACCATAGCGCTAATGATCGCGCTGGCGAGGAAGCTGGATAAATTCCTCTATTCAGCTGGGGCCAGGTTCTCGGGAAAGACGGGGCTTATGGGATATGAGCTGTTCGGCAAAAAGTTGGGGGTCGTCGGCGTCGGGAGTGTTGGGAGCAGAGTAGCCAAGATAGCCCTAGGATTTGGGATGAAGCTGTTGCTAAATGATGTGCGGCTCATCGATCCTAGAGGTTACGGAAATGCAGACGTGGTGGATCTAGAGACCTTGCTGAGAACCGCCGACTTCATAACCCTTCACATACCATTAACCGAGAAGACGAGGCACATGTTAGACGAGGAGAGGCTGAGCATCATGAAGCCTAACTCCTACCTGATAAACACGTCTAGACCCGAGATAGTGGATTCTAAGGCGCTCTACGCGGCGCTGAAGGAGGGTCGAATCGCGGGAGCGGCGTTCGAGGTTACCGAGCAGTGGCTCAACGAAAACCCCGAGTTCCTAGAACTCGACAACTTTATCTTCACCCTCCATATCGGATCTCAGACCGAGGAATCTCTTAAACGCGTCTCAGTCGCCGTCGCAGAAAAAATAATACGGGAATTTGAAGCGCTTAAGCCCGCTTCGAGCTCCTCTCGAGGCGGTGTAAGAAAGTAGCTCCGCGTTTTTGGTATTACGAGGATATATCGTTTCTGCGGCCCATTTCTTAATAGTTTAATCGAAGACCTTTTCTTCCGGAGTTGGGATGATACCCGTCTTAATGGTCTCAGGGGAGGGAATTGCTGAGGCATGGGAGAAGTCGCTATTAGAACTCTGGGAAAAGGGCATTCGAATAAAAACGGAATACGATACGGAGTCAGATCCCCCGAGCGTTGATGCGACGATGATAATCGTTGTGAAAAATCCTATCGCCGAGCCTCGAATCCACTTGTCCATGCCCTCGGCATTCAAAGATCTCTGGAAGTATAGGCGTGAAGTAGTCGACGGAGTTCACGATCACTGGATCGATCCAGAAAGCGGGAAATGGAGTTACACTTACCATCAAAGGCTCTTCAAGTATCCAACGGCGGCAGGGGAGATCAACCAGATAGAATACGTGATCGAGAAGCTGGCGAAGGCTCCCCATACACGCCGAGCCCAGGCGATAACTTGGAAACCGGACTTGGATCCCAAAACAGATTATCCGCCTTGTCTTCAGAGGATCTGGTTAAGATGTACTGAGGAGAACCGCGTTTTGATGCTTCATATGAATGCTCACTGGAGGTCGAGAGACGCCTACAAGGCCGCTTTCATGAATATGTTCGCTTTAAGCGAACTTCAGAAAGAGTTCGCTAAGATGTTATCAGAAAAAATTGGGAGAAAGGTTCAGGTTGGTAGATATGTGGATATCTCCGACTCTTATCATATTTATGGACGCGACTTAAAGGATTTCGAACAGAGGTTCCTCAGGTCCATAAAGGAGAGAAAATTCTACTCTGATGACATAAAATCTTCGAGGACTATCCGCATGGATCATCCGATCGTGCAGATGGGTATAAGGGAAGCGGATGAAGAGCTTGAAAGGGAGAAGGCCGAGTCCTGAGAGATTAAGACAACAAGATATCCATCGCTGATTCATCCAAGTGTTCTTAGGAATTCTTCGGACGCTATCTTCATGGCGGCTAAGATCTCCTCGACGATGTTTGGAGGAGTCTCCCTGAAACCGCAATCAGGGTGAACGAACGCGATGTTCTCGGCATCCGCTTTGTCGGCTATCTGTTTCAGTCGCTGGAGCGCCGTCTCAGGCCTTTCAACCTTCACATTTGAGATGAATCCTGCTCCAAGTTTCTTTCCGTGCTCCTCTAGAGATCGCCTAGAGATCAATTCAAGATTCTCCTTCTCTCGTTCACCGCTAAAGGCGAGGCTTAACACGTCCAAATCTAATTTCAGAAGCATGTCATAGAGACCCGGAACATCTTTCAGGGAGCCGCATACATGTATCGTCACTTCCTTATCGGCGCGGATCCCCTTGAACATCTCTCCTAGAATTTTCTCCGCTATCGCTGTGGGAATAAACCTGCCCGTAAGTCCGGGTTCATCCACCTGAATATAACATCCCATCGCCGCCGCCTTCTCAATTATCGGAATCAAGGCATCCACTAAGTCAAAGTAGAGATCTTCATCCAATATGCCGCTATAAGGGCCGATTCCCCCCATCGCGTAGGTAAATCCCAAGGTTATCGGGCCTGTGACGGTCACCTTGACATCCACGTCTTCCCTCCCCAGATACCTTAGATAAGAGAAAACTCTTCTACAGTCAAGAAGCTTGCTAAACCGCGTTGCGTCCTCCATGGGCTTTATCTTGCCGACGACTGCGGGTCTACCGTTTTTCCTCCCGAGGCCGGGAATCTGCTCAAAATAATCTATCAGCGATCCTCGTTGCTCTCCGTCCGTTATCACCTCGACGCCGTGTTTAAGCTGTAGATCTACAACCCATTTAATGGCACCGTCGATGCCGAGCCTCGGAAGCGCGCTCGGAAAACTCCCGATAACCGTCCGCCTGAAAGACATAGCCACCGACTAAACGCCAATCCAATCCCCTTTAATCCTTACGACTCCTTGAGCCGAAGAAAGAAAATACGGGCCCGCCGGGACTCGAACCCGGGACCTCTGGCTCCGCAGGCCAGCGCCATATCCATGCTAGGCCACGGGCCCGGTTAATGTAATTTGTTTCCGGGATTCTTATTAAATTTGGTTGCCGTCAACCCTAAAATAGGGTTTTCAGGTAATCGTTGCCGTGCACGAGTGGGCCTTAGCGGAGGCGGTTATGTCAACGGCTTCGAGGATCGCGGAGCAGGAAGGTTTGAAGAGAATTTCCGAGGTTGATGTACGGATAGGGGAGCTGCAGCAGATAGATTTAGAGGCATTTAGGCTGGCCTTATCAGAGATAGCGCGCCAGGTCTCCGAGGAGATAAGGTTCAATATCGAATTCGAGAAAGCGGAGTTCAGGTGCAGGGTATGCGGGAATAGGTGGCCATTCGAATCCGAGAAACTGAACGCAGACGCTAAGGAAGCCATCCACGTAATCCCGGAGGTAGCCCATGTATTCATAAAATGCCCTCGATGCGGTAGCCCGGATTTCGAGGTCATTAGGGGAAGAGGCGTCTGGGTGGAAGGTGTTAAGGGTGAGCGGTAAATTGATCGACCCCAGGCTGAGCGTGATAGATGAGCGGCTTGGAAAAATAGAGAAGATAATCGCGGTGGCGAGCGGGAAGGGCGGCGTCGGAAAGAGCCTGGTGTCTAGCGTATTGGCTCTATCGCTTTCAAGGATGGGTAAAAAAGTCGGGCTACTCGATTTAGACTTCACAAATCCATCGACTCACATCATCTTAGGAGCAGAATCCATTTACCCGCTGGAGGATAAGGGCGTCGTCCCTCCTAAGGTCTCAGGTCTCGAATACATCTCAATAGTCTTTTTCACGGGTGATAAACCATCGCCATTAAGGGGCCCAGACGTTACAAACGCATTCATAGAAATCCTCGCCCTGACGAGGTGGAGTAGCTTAGATTACCTAATCATAGACACTCCACCTGGATTAGGCGACGCCCTCCTAGATCTCCTAAAGCTCATAAAAAAATTGAATTTCATAATCGTTTCAACTCCATCTAGGCTGTCACTCGAAACCGTGAAGAAACTAGTCTCTCTTCTCAAAGATGTAAATGCCCCTATCTTAGGGGTAATAGAGAATATGCGGGGCGAGCTTTCATCATCGATTAAAGATGAGATTGAAGACATGGCCATCAGATATCTAGGATCAATACCTTTCGACCCCGGTATTGAAGACGCCCTCGGAAAACCAGAGAAGCTTCTAAAAACGTCCTTTGGAAGGAGCCTAAGCTCTATCGCCGATCTCCTTTAACGAGGTCTCATACCACGCCTTCCTCAAAGTCTTAAATCTAACTTCGGTGAATTCCGACAGCTCCGCGATGAATTCTCTTGTCTTCTCTAGGGTCGGTTCAGGAAGCTTATGCCCGTAATTGTCGTACCCCACGTATACGAAGATGGGTTTAACCAGTTTGATCAAGTGGACGAATTCCGCTAAGTCGAAGTCGAGAATGGGTTCTATGATCAGGGCCTTGTATTCATGATCCAGCTCGATCATCGCCTCGATCCGCTCGGGGGGCTGCGGGGCCCTCGATATCCCTTGATAAGGTCTATTCGTCTCCACGGTTGCTCCCAACACGACGTTATCCCCAAACTCGAACTCAAGATATCTCCTAGGGTTCTTGGTCAAGAAGAAAAAGGTGGTCTTTTTATTCTTCGAGACCTCCTCGAGCACCCTTAGAATCCAAGTCTTGGGAACCCATTCCCCAAAGAGGTCCGCCATATCGCAGACAAAGACAAAAGCATTCCTCGAAAACCTCCTACCAAGCCTCCATGGAAGAAAAGTCGGGGAGAAGTCCCTCTCCGCATAAGGCTGCACGCCCATCTTGGCAAGCCTCGCCGCAAGCGGTCTAGCCCAACAATATTTGCAAAAGTGTAAACATCCGATTACCGGGTTCCACGTCTCGGTGATCTCTCCGATTCTTCTCAAGAGTGGGGCCCACCGGATTTTTTCACACTCTTCCTATTTTAATTTCGTCAGGGGTACCAGCGGCTTGCTCCCGAAAAGCCTGTTATGTTCCTTCATCATACACCTATTCCAGACGACGGTTATCCCGTTCCTCTTCAGGAGTTCCGCCGCTTCGCGGTTATAGATTCCCTCCTGCATCCAGAAGACCTTTGGCTTAAACTTCATCCTGAGTACCTGTTTCGCCACTTCTAGCACGTCTTTTGAGGGCCTGAAGACGTTGACCACGTC
>CAZAVQ010000051.1:0-6075 GCA_964488635.1 uncultured Nitrososphaeria archaeon | reverse complement strand
CGGCCATGTATGCCTCCAAGACGTCGCGGGAGGTGAAGTATCCGAATGGGAAATATTTCGCCACAACCCTCGCCAGCTTGGCCAGCTTACTGTTTTCATAATAGTATTCTTCGCGTTGTTCCTCGGTTGAGAAGCCTCCGTAAAGCTCCATTAGATCAGCCATCTGCAGTAACTTCTCTCTACTCAATTTTCCCTCGAAGATTACGATGACCTTGTCCCCGTTTTCATCGGTCATCTCGAACTTGATCCGCTTCTTACCTCGCCGGAGATCCATTTCGGTCGACCGCCGTCAAGTTTAGGATTCATTCTTTAAAAAGTGAACTGGATCTCGTCCATGTGAGGGTTATACGTGGAGATTATCCCGTGATTAATCCGGAGAAGATCTTATGGTTTCGAGTATTGAGATGGCCATCCAAAGCTGAGTTCTGGTGAAAACCGGGAGGTTTGGATCATTCATTATCTCCTCGATCATCTCTATCGCGTTCGCCGCCCTAACTGCGGGTTTATACCGTTCATCGAATAATGCGTCGGCAGCCGCCTTAGCAACCCTCCTTATATTCCTCGGAGTGGATACATCGTTTGCTATGGATTCTAGGATCTGCACGACGTTCTGCCTTCTTTCTTCCCAGTTTTGATTAGCGGCTTCCGCCAAACTCTCACCTCCAGCTTGTGGAGAACCCTAACCGGGGGTGTACCCAGGGAAAAGGGGCGCAGCAGTATTTTTTACGTTTTTCCTCGAGGAGGTCGGGACGCTTTCTAGAATTTTAATCTTTCATTTCCTCGATTGCCATGCGGTTTAGCACGTTCTCCGATTGTCCCTCTAAGATCTCTCGGATCCTCTTAGCGGTTACTCCCGGCGTCGTGCCTATCTTCTCCACGCATGCGGCTCCGGAGGCTTGTCCATAGAGGAGCATATCCACCACGTCTTCGATCGATAAATCCTCTAAGCGTTTTCCGGAACGCGTCGACATGAGGAGTTTATAGACTAATCCCGCACATAAAGCATCGCCAGCGCCTGTTGGGTCCACAACCTCGACCTTGAAGCCGGGTTGCCTGATTAGACGATCCGCGAAATAGGCCGTTAGACCCTTTTCGCCGTCGCTGATGACCGGGAGCTTCACGCCGCGTTTTACAAGCCATTTGATGCCGTCTTTTAGTCCGAGACCTCCGGTTATTCCCTCAAGTTCTGAGACGTTGCAGTGGAGTACGTCAGAGTATTGGAGCGCGGGATGTATGAAGTTCCATTCCTTTCCGAAGGGCCTCACCAGATCGACGACCGTGAGGATTCCATTTTCTTTGCAGTCTCTGAGGAGCTCCCAAACCCTGTAGTCGAAGTCTCCTAGGAGACCTGACGCGATGTAGAATATCTTTGGCCTGACGCGTTTGAGCACGTTTGAGACGAATTCGTAGCTGAGGTGAAGGTTCGCTCCTGGTTCGTTGATGTATCGCCTATCCTCGTTCTTCACAACCAAGATCACGGTTTTACCGGTTTCCGCTCCATCAACCTCTTGGAGGAAAGCCGTAACCCCCTTAGATTCTAAAACGTTTTTTACGAAATCCCTCATGGGATCCCTTCCAACAGCCGCCGCGGCCCCGACGACCCCGGCCCCCAAACCCATTTGAACGAGGTCGACCGAGACGTTTCCGGGGTGTCCTCCCAGCCTTATTCTCACCCCGAGGGGAGCGAATACGAGTTCACCCGGTTCCGGGATCTTATCCAATCCCGCGGAGATTATGTCAACGGTGATGAAACCTGCCGTGAGGACTTCCTCGCCCAAATCCTTAACCCTCCTTCACGAGGGAGTTATGATGTTCCCTTATATTTGCTCACTAAACCAGAATCTGGGTGAAGACCTATATTTTAACCGTTTTCGGGGCATATTCTCGACGAGAGTCGTTATAACTTTTTTAAGGAAGTTTTTGAAGCAAATACTACGGTGTGGAAAATTGAGCAGGGTCAGGGTTGTGAATCTTCATAAAAGATTTGATAAGACGATCGCGGTTGATGGGATCACCTTCGAGGTCGGAGACGGCGAGTTCGTGGTCCTCCTAGGGCCCTCGGGATGTGGAAAGACCACTACCCTGAGGTGTATTGCGGGGCTGGAGACCCCCGATGAGGGAGAGATCTACATAGATGATAGATTGGTTAATGAGCTGCCGCCGAAGGATAGGGATGTCGCCATGGTATTCCAGAGCTACGCGCTCTATCCGCATATGACGGTCTATGATAACTTGGCGTTCCCGCTGAAGATGAGGAAGTATCCGAAGGATGAGATAGATAAGAGGGTTAAGGAGGTCGCGAAACTCCTCAGGATAGAGGAACTCTTGCAGAGGAGGCCGAGGCAGCTCAGCGGAGGCCAGCAGCAGAGAGTCGCCTTGGGTCGAGCGCTGGTCAGGAACCCGAGGGTCTGGTTGATGGACGAGCCTCTGAGCAACCTCGACGCGAAGCTCAGGGTTTACATGAGGGCCGAGCTCAAGAAGCTCCAGAAGGACCTCAAGATCACCACCATCTACGTGACCCACGACCAAGCGGAGGCCATGGCGATGGCGGATAAGATCGCCGTCATGAATCAAGGCAAGATCCTCCAGTACGCTCCTCCGAACTCCGTTTACGAGAAGCCAGCAAACCTCTTCGTCGCGGGATTCCTGGGAAGCCCGCCCATGAACTTCGTCGAGGCCGATCTAGTCGAACGCGATTCTAAGGTCTTCCTAGATGCGGGAATCTTCACCTATCAGCTGCCAGATGATATCGGAAAGATGGTGAAGAGTAAGGTGACGGAGAACAAGGTCGTGATCGGTTTCAGGCCGGAGCACATGATCCTATCAAAGGATAAGGTCCCAGATGCGATCTTCCAGGCGGACCTCTACGTAATCGAGCCCATGGGATCAAATCTAATCGTCGACATCAGAGCCGGTGAATACTTGCTTAAAGCCATCGTGCCGCCGACAGTTGAGCTACCTCCGCTTGGAGAGAAGGTGTGGGTGGGCTTCTCCATAGATAGGATACATCTCTTCGACGCCAAGACGGAGCTCGCTCTTCTCTGAGAAGAGAAGGCTTTCTTTTTTCTCCTTCTATCATAGCTAACCTAATATTCCGGGCTTTTTTCCCAATCTCGGATTGATCGAGTTCCTCCTACACCCGCTTGTGGTTTTGGCCATATTATGGATCATCCTATATCTAGTTTTCAGATTCATTTTAAGGTGGAGGCCGCGCGGAGCTCAGCTATACCCACTCGGCTTCATCCTCAGAACCGAGAAGACCGTTGGGGTGTTTGATAAGATCGCGTCGGCGGCTCCTTCGATCTTAAAGGTTTTATCGGATACGGGGATCGCCTTGGGATTCGGGATGATGGCTTTTGCCCTGTATATTCTCTCGAAGAACCTCGGGGTCTACCTGTTCGCGCCCTCTCAAGTCGGCCCGCAGAACATAGTCATCCCCCTAGTCATCGGGGTCACCATAAGATTCGAGCACCTCCCATACATGCTCTTCGCCCTAGGAATAGTCTTGGTCACCCACGAGGGGATGCACGGGCTGATAGCGAGGCTTGAAAAAATCAGGATAAAATCCACCGGACTCTTCCTATTCTACATATTTCCCGGCGGATTCGTCGAGCCGGATGAAGAGGAATTCAAGAAAGCGTCTAGCAGGGCGAAGGCGAGGGTTGCGGCGGGCGGGAGCTTCGCGAACCTCGTCGTGGGATTATTGGTCGTATTGCTCATGCTGGGAATCTTCTCGACCACGGAGGCGGGGGTCATAGTCATAGAGACGGATGGAAAGGGCGATCTCGAAGTCAACGACGTCATCTACAGCGTCAACGGCGTCCCAGTAAATAGGAACACGCTGTTCAAGAACATCTCCGCGTCAGATATAATTATAATTCAAACAAGCAAGGGAAACTTCACCTATTCTTTGAAGAAGCCTATCAACATGCCTCTCGCGTGGATCCTCGGGGAACTCGGAGTCAGACGCGTGGACTATTATTTTCCCATGAAGTGGAGGATTAATTCACCGGCGGCCGAGTATACTCTTTACAGGGTTTTTTCGTGGACCCAGCTTATCGCCATAAATGTGGCGATCTTTAATATGATGCCCGTCTACTTCCTGGATGGAAGCCTTCTCATATCGGCTCTCCTCGAATCGAGGATAAAGAGCGAGAAAACCATGAAGCTCCTAAACATCTCCTTGACGACTATTTGTCTACTGCTCCTCGCCGCGAACATCGGCTTCACCTTCAAGACCTTCGGGTTCTTCCAGATCTAATCCGAGCTCCCTCCTGATCGCCAACTCGATCTCGCAGGCTCTGCATATCCTCCTGCTCGACGGCTCACCGCAGATCTCGCACCTTTTCTCGGGAACCGTTTTTGAGAAGGAGTCGATCATCCTCTCGAAGTTATTCAGAAAAGCGTAGAGGGACTCGGGGTGCCTGGCCGAATACCAGTTTAGAAAATCCCTCACCCTATCGCGCATCGAGGTATGGGTATAGGGACAGGTCCTCACTTGGAATGATATTTTTTCGAGATACGCATAGAGGGCGACCTCGCGTTGGAGGGTGAGCCTGAAGGGGGCGACCCTCGGTATCGCGGCCCCGCTTTCCCTCCTAAGCCCTATGGGTTTAATGTTCCCCTCGCCTTTCAGGAGGTTTAGGAGGTAGGTTTGGACGACGTCGTCTAGGGTGTGGGCGGTCGCGATCACGGTTGCCCCGATCTGCCTAGCCGCTTTCACCAGCGCTTTCCTCCTCAGAACACCGCAGACCGTGCAAGGATTGATCCCGATCTTCTCAGCCGCTCCGGATTCGACGGCTTCCTCTAAGGTGAATCCGAAGAGGTCTTTGAAGCCTATGGTGAAAAATGGGATGTCTAGGGAGGAGGCGAAGTCCCTGGCTATCTTCAGGCATTCATCCCGGTAGCCCGTTATCCCCTCGTCTATGGTTACGGCGTATAGCTCCGACTTCGGGAAGTCTTGCTCGATCCTGTGGAGTATCTTGAGGAGGCTTAAGCTGTCCTTTCCCCCGGATACGGCCACCATTATCCTGTCATCGGGCCTCAGGAGATCGTACTTCGAGATAGTTCTCCTCACTTTCTCGACGATGTTTTCCCTAAAACACTTGGCGCAAAGCCGCTCCCCCGAGTATCTCCTAAAGTATATTGGGGGATTCTTCCGGCATACCGAGCACCTTAAAGTCTTCTGAAGAACCTCAGCGGGCTGCCCGATCATTAAATGTTACCGGCACATCTTGTCAACATCCTCTTAAGAAGGTTTCCGATATCCGGTGATACTCCCTCTGGATGAAGTATTTTAGGAGAATAGGTGTTGTGTGGGGGTGAAGCGCGTCATGGCGATCTTCGATCATAAAGATGAGCCCCACAGCGAGGAGCTCGTGAAGAGGTTGAGGAAAATCGCGCTCCAGATCCGGAGGGACGTCCTCCTCATGACTACTAGGGCGGGTTCGGGGCATCCAGGCGGCTCGCTCTCATGCGCCGAGATAATAGCGTGCCTCTACTTCCACCAGCTCAGATATGATCCCGAGAACCCGAGGTGGGAGGATAGGGATAGATTCATCCTCTCGAAAGGGCATTCCTGCCCCGCCGTCTACGCGGCCCTGAGCATGGCCGGATTCTTCCCAAGAGAAGAGCTCTGGACCCTGAGAAAGGTCGGGTCGATACTTCAGGGCCACCCGGACATGAAGAAGACGCCGGGGATAGAGGCCTCGACGGGCAGCCTCGGCCAGGGTCTCTCCATCGGGATAGGGATGGCCCTAGCCGCGAGACTCGATCGCAGAAATTACCGGGTATACGTTCTACTCGGAGATGGGGAATTAGATGAGGGGCAGGTTTGGGAGGCCGCGATGGCGGCGCCGCATTATGGGCTCGATAACATAACCGCTATCGTGGACTATAATAAGATCCAGCTCGATGGCCCCGTGAAGAACATAATGAGCTTGGAGCCCCTCGCGGATAAGTGGAGGGCGTTTAGGTGGCATGTTATCGAGATAGATGGCCACGACGTGAGGCAGGTATTGGACGCCCTAGACGCCGCTGAGGAGGTTAAGGGCAGGCCCACGGTCATCATAGCCC
>CAZAVQ010000050.1:0-6123 GCA_964488635.1 uncultured Nitrososphaeria archaeon | reverse complement strand
ACTATACACGGTTTCGGTGATGCTGAGGCAGAGGTCTTCGAGTTTCACTCCTTCTCTGAGCATCCTCAAGGCCGCGGTGAGGAGACCTGAAAACGAGACATCCATCCCCTTAACCCTGTAGGGCAGCGGGTGAAACCTTTCGCCGCGTCTTCCATACTCCTCTGGCGCCGGCATGGGCCCTATCCCGGCCTTGATGCCGAAGACGTCGAGGCAGTTTCCCGCAGCTATATCGAGGGTTTCCCCGAAGATCCGGTATCGCCCATCCATGTAAGCTGTTATCAGAGTGTTTCCCCCGGCGACGTAGAGGACGACGGGGTCCCTGCACCGGGTCACGAGCCTCCCGATCTCTATGTGGGCCACCCCGTGGTTGACGGCGATCAAAGGCTTCTCCAGCTCTAGGGCGAGGGTCCTCGCGATTGTTGCCCCCACCCTCAGACATGGCCCCATCCCGGGGCCGACCGAGAAAGCTATTCCGTCGAGGTCTCCCGGCTTTACCTCAGCTTTTTTCAACGCTTCCTCGATGCCGGCGGAGGCCATGGCCGAGTGATGTTGCGCCGCCTCCCTCGGATGTATTCCCCCCTCCTTTGGCCTATAAGTGTAGTTTACGTTGGCAAGGATCTTCCCGTTGCTCGACACTATCCCGAAGCCTAGGGTGTGGGCTGTTGACTCTATCCCCAGCACCAGCAGTTCCTTCCCCATCCCCGAGGATTGCGCGTTGGATATCACTTAAATTCTCTCCTCTCGCCATTTCTCCGCGGAATAATGCCTATCACCGATCGATACGGGCGGCCTGTAACCGGTCTCAGGATTTCTGTAACCCAAGACTGTAATCTGAACTGCGTCTTCTGTCACCGCGAGGGCGTCCCTCTTGGAAATCGGGATCTCATGACGCCTGAGGAGATAGAGAGGATTACGCGGATAGCGATGGAATTCGGCGTCGACTCGGTTAAGATTACGGGGGGCGAGCCCATGCTCCGCGCGGACATCCTCGAGATAGTTGACAGGTTAGGGAAATTGGGTCTGCGGGATCTATCGATGACGACGAATGGGTATCGGCTTCGAGAGCTGGCGGGAGAGCTTAGGAAAAGGGGGTTGATGAGGGTGAATATCAGCTTCCACACGGTTGATCCGAGGAAATTCGCGTGGATAACGGGTTTCCGTGACTTGAAGGAGGGGGAGCGCGTCTTTAGAAATACCGTCGAGGCTATCAAGAGATCCATCGAGATCGGCTTTAATCCAGTTAAGCTCAACGTCGTCGTCATGAAAGGGGTGAACGAAAACGAGCTACACAGCCTGATAGATTTCGCCGAGGAATTGAATTCGTCTGGAAAGGTAATCCTTCAGCTCATAGAGCTCGTGAGCTGCGGGTCCGCGCCCAAGATCTTCGCAAAATATCACTTCGACCTAACCCCGATTGAGAAAGAGCTCAGTGGGATAGCCGTTAAGAAGGTGGTTAGAAAGCTCCATCTAAGGACTCAGTATCAGCTGCCGAACGGAGTCTGGGTTGAGTTCGTCAAACCCATGAACAACTACATCTTCTGCATGAACGATAACAGGCTCAGGATCACCCACGATGGAGCATTCAAGCCATGTCTGATGCGCGACGACAACCACATACCATTCCTGAACGCCATGAGGTCTGGGGCAGATGACGAGGAGTTGAAGAAGCTGTTCCTAAAGGCGGTCGAGGCGAGGGAGCCCTTCTGGAAGCCTCCAAGAAGCTGAGGTTATTGATAACGAAAATGCCAGAAGTAATAGGACTAACAGGTGGGTGTAAAGAGGGCCTAAACGCTCTAAAGGCGCCTCCGAAATCTAGGCAAAATATACCGGCTCCTAGGAGCCTATAAAAGCGTTTATAGAATAATCTCAGGTTATCTCGGATAGGAGGAATGCTTAGAAAGAAGCGGAGGGGAATCTACTTCTCCAAGAAGAGGAGGCGATGGCCTTGGATTCTAATAATCCTAGCTGTGGCCATGATCGTAGTCTCCGCCGCCTATATCAGCCAAAATCCCGGGGAAGCGGCTTCGCCTACGAGGGCCGCGATCCTAGATGGGTTATCCATAGATTATCCAAACCAAACCTTCATAGAATCGGCGGAGGAGATCTTGGGGCGAGCCGGTTTCAAGGTCGATGTTTATGGCCCGGAGAACGTGAGCTTAGTTCTCCTCAGGGAACTCCCCTCGAAAGGTTACGGTCTCGTGATCTTCAGGGTTCACGGCGGTAGGATAAAGCAGCCGGTGGGCTTGTTCATGGGCGGGGGCCTCTTCATCGAGAGGTGCGGCCCGGAGTCGCATAAGCGCGAAGTCGAGGCGGGATATCTCCTCCTCGGAAGACCTTTCTTCTCCGATGAGATCTACTGCGTAGCTCCGCCACACTACATCACCGACAAGCTCAATGGAAGGTTCCATGGAACGATAATCATAGCTATGTCATGCTTCACGGGCGACGATGAGATCTTGGCAAAAGCATTCTTCAAGCGCGGGGCAAAAGCCTACATAGGGTTCAAGGGAGAGGTCTCTCCCCCTTACGTGGACGCGTTCGTGATAAGATTCCTCCAGAAACTATACCTCGAAAAGCTCCCGCTCGAAGAAGCCTTCGCCCAAACGAGGGACGAGCTCGGCCCGGACCCACAGTATGGTGGAATCCCAACCCTCTACCTCCCCTAAAAGGGGGCCAAAGATCGGGGAATATGGTTTTTAAGTGATCTGGAGAACCTGTTTTCGGTGAGGGGCTTTTGCCGAAGCTTAGGGCTCCGATAGTCGCTGTCTTAGGTCATGTCGACCATGGGAAGACCACGCTCCTAGACAAGATGAGGGGGACCATAGTAGCGGCCAGGGAGGTCGGCGGGATAACCCAGCACATAGGGGCCAGCATGTTCCCACTCGACGCGGTCGTCCGCACCTGTAAAATGCTCTTGGGAGAGATCGGGGTGAAGAGGCTCGAAGTCCCAGGCCTGCTCTTCATCGACACCCCCGGCCACGCAGCATTCGCGAATCTCAGGAGGAGGGGCGGTTCCCTCGCCGACCTCGCGATCTTGGTGATCGACATAATGGAGGGCGTTCAGGAGCAGACTAGGGAGAGCATTGAGCTGCTGAGGGCCAGGAAGACCCCCTTCGTCGTCGCCGCCACTAAGATAGACATGATACCCGGCTGGAAACCTCAGGGGACGGTTCCCTTCAAGAAGAGCTTCGAGGCTCAGTCCCCTCCTGTTCAGGAAGATCTTCAAAACAGGGTCTACACCCTGATGGGAGACCTCTCGTTCTACGGATTCGACGCAGACCTCTACTACAATATCCGCGACTTCACCAAGACCCTGGCGATAATTCCGGTCAGCGGAAAAACCGGAGAAGGCGTCCCAGACCTCCTCCTCGTAATCCTCGGCCTCGCCCAGGCATTCATGAAAGAACACCTAGTCGTTCACGAGGGGCCGGCGGAGGGAGCAGTCTTAGAGGTCCTCGAAGAAGAGGGAATAGGGACCACGATAAACGCGATCATCAGCGACGGCGTCCTAAAGGTCGGCGATAGAATAGCCTTGATGGGGGTTGACGGCCCCTTCGTAACCAAGGTGAGGGCGCTCCTATTACCAAAGCCGCTGGACGAGATGAGGGATCCCAGGGATAGGTTTAAGAGAGTTGAGAGTGTTGAGGCCGCGGTCGGCGTGAAGGTGGTCGCCGAGGGATTGGATAAGGCCATAGCCGGCTCACCCATCTACGTCGTCGAGTCCCCTGAGAAGGAAAACGAGGTCTTGGAGAGGGTGAAATCCGAGGTCGGAGAGATAATCCTCAGCACAGATAAGGTTGGAGTGGTCCTGAAGGCGGATACCTTGGGGACCTTAGAAGCCGCGATTCAAACGCTTAGGGAACGCGGGATACCGGTCAGGAGAGCGGGGATAAGTGATGTCTCGAAGAGGGATGTGGTGGAGGCGGAGGTCGTTAGGATGAAGGACGAATACAAGGGAGTAATCCTCGCATTCAATACGCGGGTCGACCCCGAGCTGGAGCTCGAGGCCAACAATAAGGGCATCAGGATCTTTAAGGAAAGGGTTCTCTTCAGATTGATCGAAAACTACCTGGAATGGGTAAGGGAGGAAACGACGAAGCGGAAGCTAAGAGCCTTTGAATCCCTCATCAAACCCGGGAAAATCAAGATCTTACCGGGATACGTTTTCAGGAGAAGCGAGCCCGCCATAGTCGGCATAGAGGTCTTAGCCGGGATGATAAAGCCCAAGTATCCGTTGATGAACGCCAACGGAAAGGTCGTCGGAACCATCGCACAGATACAGGACAAGGGTCAGAGTATCTCGGAGGCCGAAAAGGGGATGAAGGTCGCTATCTCGATGAGAGAACCCATCGTGGGTAGACACGTCAGGGAAGGCGAAACCCTCTACGTCGCTATCCCCGAAAACGACGCCCGGCTCCTGTTAAAAGAATACAACGACATGCTAGATGACGACGCAAAACAGGCCCTCGAGGAAATAGTGGAAATTAAGAGAAGACAGGACCCACTCTGGGCGAGATGAAATATTCAGATTCAAATCGGGGTTGAAGCCGGAGCCCCCCATCTCGATAGCTTATAGTTTTATAGTGCCGTTTTTCATCCTCTTCGGAGATGTCTGAGAAGGCTGCGGCGCCGAAACTGGTGCTCTCTAACCCCGAGGACGGTAAAGCGAAGACCATCGAACTAGATCCGAAGGTGTTTTCGCTATTTATCGGCAAGAAGATAGGAGATGAACTTGACGGATCAATTCTAGGCTATCAGGGATACAAGATCAGGATAACCGGTGGAACGGATAGAGACGGCTTTCCCATGAGACCCGATGTCAGCGGCGCGAGACGTGTGAGAATCCTCCTCTCAGGAGGAATCGGATTCAACCCCTTAGAGAAGCCGCCGTCGAAAAAGAAGAAGCGAAGACAGAGGCGGAGGAAGAAAGGTCTTAGGATGAGGAAATCGGTTCGTGGAAATGTGATAAGCGACGCGATAGCTCAGATAAATGCCGTCTTGGTCCCCGCTAAGAAGGAGGAGGTGAAGGCGGCGTGAATATCGAGGTGATTCAAGACAGGAAGAACCCGCTACTTAATAGGAGGGAGCTAGACCTCACAATACATTATGAATCCTCGACCCCGAAAAGGGAGGATGTGAGGAAAGCTCTCTCGGAAAAATATGGAGTGGAGGTTGAGAGAATAATAATTGAGAAGATGGAATCCCTATTCGGCACTAAGAAGGCGAGGGCGCACGTCCACATCTACGACACCATCGAAGACGCGAAAAGATATGAAAGAAAGCACATCCTCAAGAGACACGGGCTCATAATGGAGGAGGCGAAGCAAGTTGGGTAAGCAGGCTCAGCTCTGGAAGAAATACAAGCTGGAAGGCGACAAACTTGTCAAGCAGGTTGTCTACTGTCCACGGTGTGGACGTGGATACATCATGGCAGATCACGGGGATAGATACTACTGCGGTCACTGCCACTACACGCAATATAAGCAGTCCGGAGAAGGAACTGAAGGCAGTTAATCGATTTCCATTTAACGCGTCTCAACTGCGAGGTTCAAGATCTTCCACGCAAGCTTTCTCACCTTATCTTCAACTTTCACTATAACGCTTCCCTCCCTAGGCTGGCCGTAAATTATTATCGAGTGATCAGGGGCTGAAAGTATCGCCGCGAGTGTAAGTATGTCTTCTTCACCATCGACGAGCAACGCCGTATTCTTCAGCTCCCTTTCTTGGAGGAGCATATGTAATTTAGCAACAGCTTCTGGATTCAATGTCCCGGGTTCATTTGTAACCTTAACAACTCTCATTCCTTCAAGCTTGAAAAGATCTGTCCGCCGTCTTTCCACTCTTCCATCAACTATATAGAGATTTACTGGAATGCCCCCTTTCCTCAGCATTTCCGATGTATAGTCTCCAACGGCTATGACAAGTGGCGGGCGTTCCTCGGCGATCACGCTTTTTATCTCTTCCAAAATCCTTTGAGGATCTCCCTTCAGGAGCCTTCCAGCCGGCTTTCTTAGGAGTTCTCGGGCTTCTTCTGAAAAGATCACCTTCATCTTTAGAGGCCAACGACGTTTAGGCGACTTTGACGGCATAGGCCCCATTCTTGAGACCAAGCTCCTTAGCTAT
>CAZAVQ010000049.1:0-6243 GCA_964488635.1 uncultured Nitrososphaeria archaeon | reverse complement strand
ACTTTTCCCTTAAACCTCTTAGCCAATACGTCTTCTAGCGTCGACATCTGACATAGGCCTCTTACCTTTATCAGCGCGGCGAGCATCGGGACATTATAGATCTCCCTGCTTATCTCTTCGAGGGAGATCTTTCTCGCGTCCACTACGTGAAGTTTATATCCATTATCCTTCGCCCAGCGAACGATCTCGTCATCCTCGGCTGGAATGTAGTTCAAGAGTATGTCACCGCCCGCCTTCAATCCATAGCAGTATTCTTTTGCGTGCCTAGACATCACGGGATCGATTATCACCACTATATCGGGTTCATAGACTCCGCAGTGAATCTCAATGGGTTCTTCGGAGATCCTCGTGTAAGACCTCACCGGCGCGCCGGCCCTTTCCGGGCCGAATTCGGGGAAATGTTGGGCGTAATTCCCTTCCTGGATCGCCGCCCTCGCCAATAGGTTGCTTCCGGTTACAACGCCTTGTCCTCCTCTGCCGTGCCATCTAACCTCGACTAAGCCCATATTATCCTCACCAGCGTAGTTGAGTTATTCCTCGCACCTAATTACTATTATTAGTCGGGTGGAAGAGATTTATTTCGCAGAAGTATCGATTCAACTCGGCTTATAGGGATGCTGAGGAAACCTCCTTGGATCAGGCTTAAGCTCCCCTCTCATGGGGAATATTCCCGCGTCCGGGCTACGCTGAGAAAGTATAGGCTTAACACGGTATGCGAGGATTCGCTATGCCCAAACCTGGCCGAGTGCTGGGGATCCGGCACCGTTACCCTGATGATACTCGGGAGAATCTGCACGAGGGCGTGTAAGTTCTGCGCCATCAAGACGGGTAACCCAGGCGGAGTAGTGGATCGAGATGAGCCAAGGAGGGTGGCGGAGGCCGTGAAGGAACTCGGCATGAAGTACGTTGTCATAACCTCCGTTACGAGGGATGACCTACCCGATGGAGGGGCCTCGATATACGCCGAAACCATAACGAGGATAAAATCGTCTACGCCGAATGTGAAGGTCGAGGTCTTGATACCGGACCTGAACAACGACATCAACGCCCTCGAGAAGATCGTGGCGGCGAAACCAGACGTCATAGGCCATAACATCGAGACCGTGAAAAGGTTGACGAAAATCGTTAGGGATCCGAGGGCTGGATATGAAAAATCTCTAAAGACGCTAGAGATAGTGAAGGAACTCGCGCCCGAGATCTACACGAAGTCCTCGATCATGCTCGGTCTCGGAGAAGCCGAAGATGAGGTCGTGGCGGCGATGAGGGACCTTAGAGATGTGGGAGTAGACATATTGACCCTGGGCCAATACCTGCAACCTACCAAACGGCACCTGCCGGTCGTGGAGTACGTTCATCCCGAAAAATTTGAGAAACTAAGAAAGATTGGGGAGGAGCTGGGATTCCTCGTGGTGGCCGCGGGCCCGCTCGTGAGGAGCTCATATAAGGCGGCTGAATATTTCGCGAGGATCCGCCGGTAGGTTCTTTATTCACTTTAGACGACATATGGCGGTGAGCTTACGATGGAGGAATATCAGGTGATAGTGATTGGTGGCGGGCCAGGGGGATATGTCGCTGGAATACGGCTTGGACAACTGGGGGTAAAGACCCTCTTGATAGAGAAGGACGCCCTCGGCGGAGAGTGTCTTAACAGGGGATGCATACCCTCGAAGGTATTGATCACCGGAGTTAACGCGTACTGGGCCGCGAAGAAGGCCTCGTGGATTAAGGCCGAAAACCTGGTCTTAGATTGGAGTACGCTTCAATCGCGGAGGGAGAGGATAATTAAGAGGCTGAGGATGGGCGTCAAGTACCTCTTGGAGGGAAATGGCGTCAAGGTGGTGGAGGGAGAGGCAAAGCTCAAGCCTGGGAAGAAGGTTATTGTGAAGATGAAGGACGGATCTGAAGAGGAGTTTAAGGCCGAGAACATAGTCATCGCCACGGGCTCAGAACATATATCGATTCCGGCCATACCTATAGATGGGAAGAGGGTTCTCTCCTCCAGCCAAGCTCTAGAATTAAAGGAGGTTCCGAAGAGGCTGTTGATAGTTGGCGGCGGCGTCTCCGGGCTTGAACTCGGAATACTCTACGCGAAGTTGGGAACGAAAGTGACGATAGTCGAGTTGATGGATCAGCTCCTCCCCGGAGTTGAAAAAGATCTAGTTGACGTGGTCCAGAAGAAGATGAGGAAGCTGGGCGTTAAGATTTATACGAGCTCCAAGGTCGTCGGCTCAAAGATTGACGGAGAAGTCGTTAAGGCTGAGGTGGAGGGAAAAGATGGATCCTTTGAAGTAGAGGCTGATTACGCGATGGTTGCCGTTGGAAAACGCTCCGCCGCGAGGGAGCTGGGAGTCGAGGAACTGGGGATCCAACTCGACGCCAAAGGATTCATCCGCGTAAATGAGAGGCTGGAAACGAATGTCGAAGGAGTTTACGCGATTGGGGATGTAACCGGGCCACCTTATCTCGCCCACCGCGCTTCATTCCACGGATTAATTGCGGCAGAGAATATAGCCGGAAAAAATGTTGAGGTAAATGAGGCTGGAATCCCCTCAGCGATCTTCACGGATCCTGAGATAGCCTTCGCGGGGTTAACCGCCTCAGAAGCCGAGAAACAGGGGATAAAGCCTAAAGTCGGGAAATTCTCCTTCTCGGCCCTCGGGAGAGCGGTCCTCGAGGATGAGATCGATGGCTTCGTCAGGGTCGTCGTGGACTCCGAGACGGGAGTCGTTATAGGATGCCAGATGGTGGGCGCCCACGTCTCCGAGCTTGTCGCTGAAGCAGCCCTCGCGATCAGAAATAAGTTAACGGTAGAGCAGTTTGCAAAATCCATTAGGCCGCATCCAACCTTCAGCGAGGCGTTATCTGAGGCGGCGGAGGCGGCGCTCTGGAAACCAATTCATATGCTCGTGAAGTAGTGTATTAGGGGTGGATGGTTGGCGGGCCGCGAACTCCTCGTCGTCGACTTGGGGTTCATCGAATACGACAAAGCCCATAGACTGCAACTAAGGTTGACCGATTTGCGTGTTGAGAGGAAGATCTCCGACATCCTCCTGCTTTTAGAACACCCACACGTGATAACCTTGGGTAGGAGGAGCAAGTTCGAGGACGTTAGAGGAGATTGTGGTATCCCAGTTATCCGCGTGGAAAGAGGCGGGATGGCGACCTATCACGGACCCGGCCAGCTAGTCGGATACCTGATAGTAGACATAATAGGGCTAGGCATCGACGTGAAATCATTAGTCCATGGAATAGAGGAAGCAATAATCCTAACGTTACGGGAATTCGGCTTAAAGGAAGCGGGTAGAAGAGAAGGTTATCCGGGGGTCTGGATCCGAGGCAGGAAGATAGCGTCAATAGGGCTTGGAATAAGGAAGTGGGTGACCTACCACGGATTCGCGTTGAACGCCAACGTGGATCTCAAATACTTCAGGCTGATAAACCCATGCGGCCTAAACCCCGAAATAATCACATCTATGGAGAAAGAACTCGGAAAAACCGTGGATATGACGTCCCTGAAAAAATCCATTGCGCGACATTTCGCCGACATATTTGGATACGAAAAGAAGGAGATGGGCCCTGACGAACTATTTGTCGGCGACATTTAATGCCCTTTCAGAGGGAGTGGGTTAAGTAGTCTATTCTACCGCCGTCGGCGACGATTACTTGACCTGTTATGAAACTCGATTCATCGGACGCCAAGAAGACGGCGATATCCGCTATATCCTCGGGTTTGCCTATGCGCTTCAAGACGCTTCTCTGCCTCGCCAGCTCGATTATCGCCTTAGCCTCCTCTATCGTCCTACCGTAATATAGCATCTCGGTCTCTATCGCCCCCGGAGCGATCGCGTTGACGTTTATGCCATATTCTCCAAGTTCGAATGCCATCCTTTTCGTGATCATGACTACAGCGGCTTTCGTTATCGCATATGGCGTCGTATCGGTTATCGAGGTGCCGACGCCGGCCACGCTTGAGATGTTTATTATTTTTCCATATTGGTTTTTTATCATGTGTTTTGCGGCTTCACGGCTGCAGTAAAGTATCCCCTTGACATTTACGTCGAGCATTCTCTGAAATTCTTCATCATTCCATCCTCAGGACCGTTCCGCGATAAAGCACCCCGGCATTGTTCACGAGAATGTCGATTCTCCCGAATTTTTCAACAACCTTCTCGATCATATTCTTGGCCTCTTCCTTATCCGCGACATCCGCCTTGACCACAAACGCCTCCTGGTTCATGGATCGGATCCTATCCGCGACCTCCTCCGCTTTCTCCCTTGAACGGACGTAATTTACGCAGACCTTCGCGCACTCTCTAGCGAAAGCTAATGCGATCGCCCTACCTATTCCACGTGAACTCCCGGTCACCAGCGCGACCTTATCCTTTAACCTTCCACTCATAGGGCGTATCAGGTTGATATCGCCTTTATACTTTAACCACATTGCTTCTCCTTCAAAAATTTCCTTCCATAGGGACAGATGTTCCTGAGAAAACAGGACTTACATTCCGGAGACCGCGCCTTGCAGATATTTCTCCCGAATTCTATGAGCGCGAGGTGCGCCCGCATCCTGTTCTCTGGAGGAGTGGCCGATTCCAATTTTTTCCTGAGCGTTTCATAATCCTCTTTCTCGTCAGCTATGCCGAGCCTGCGCATTATCCTGAATATGTGGGTGTCTACGGGGAAGACGGGGTCCCTCCTCATGATCATGAGGTATACGTCGGCGGTCTTGGGCCCTATACCCTTCATGGAAGACAAAATATCCCTCGCCTCCTCATATGGAAGACTTAGGATCCTCTCCAGTCCACCCATCTTCAAGAGCTGTTGAGCGATAACCTTGATCCGCGGGGCTTTCTGCTTCCAGAGACCCGCCCGCTTTATCGCCTTGTCTATCGATTTGACATCCGCGTTCGCCACATCTGAGATGCCGTTGAACCTCTTCTCGAATTCCCGCAGCGCGGCCCTGACGTTTTCCCTACTGGTCCTCTGGGATAGGATTACCGCGACCAGTGTTTTAAATGGATCCCTGTTCCGGAACCTATTAATGTCGACGGATACATGCTCTAAAACCTTCTCGATGACCGCGGCCAACCGCCTGCGCGTTTCTCTCGACCCCGAAGTCATGTAACACACTCACTTGATGAATATCTCACGCTTTGTTAAAGCCTTGACGAACTCTCCGAACCCGCGCTTGGCCTCGACGGCTCCTTCCAGCCTCATGAATATCCTGAAGCCTTCGATCCTTAGATCGACCACCCTTACCCTGAACCAGGGCGCTATTTTCTCTAAATCCCTTGATTCGACAGCTGGTATCTTTTCGACATCTCCACATGGCCCAAGCCTGCACGAGGCACATCCGAGGCCATGGGTTTCTATATTCGCGGCGCAGGCCGAGGGATACAGCTTGATCCCGAGTTCTTCCGCGATCCCAGCCACCTGCCTCTTCAAGTCCTGGCCCATGATGACCGTCTGCTTAGATCCCTCAAGCTTTCCCGGGACCCGCTTCACCACCTCGTCTAGGTGAGGGTATCCCGCGGCCTTCAGCCGCTTGATTATTCCCTCCGTCACCCTTAACGTTCCGAGTACAGCGCCCCCTACTCCACTCCGCTTAGACTCAGATAGGATCTCCCTGAACTCATTGAGCCTTAATCCCGGGAGTATGGGCCTCAAGAAGAGGGAGACGTGGAGCCCGCTCTTGGATAGGTTCTTAATCGTTTCATAGCGTTCTTTTGGGCTTGGGGCCCCGGGTTCCAAGGTTTTGTGAAGGGAGTGGGTGACCACCGTAACCAGTATGCTTGCGTCCCTACAGGTCGAGGCCAGCCTCACCGCATCCGCGGGCCCAAGCTTGGCCTTGGTGGAGAGCTGAATGGGGTTTCCGAACTCACTCGAGATCACCGAGAGATATTCATAAGTTCTCTCGGAGGTCTCTTGGAGAAAGGGCTCGGTCACGGCGCCGAAGGCGAGTAGGGAGCCGCATCGACCGATCGCTATGGCTGGATTTATGGCCAGAGCATAGGCGAGCTGCAGCCCGGAGAGCGGATATGGCCTCGGCTTCGCCGGAAAGCCCATGTCCCATATATAGCAATAGAGGCAGCCGAAGCTACAGCCTATTCCAGTGTGTATGGTTAGGCCACAGGGTCTGGGAAGCCGTTTAGCGTGTGAATCAGCCTCAGCTTCCGCTACCTCCTCGTCCCCAGCCTCGCTCTAAGGCGCTCCGCGGCCTCCAGCTTTCTCTCCAGCGCCTCT
>CAZAVQ010000048.1:0-6283 GCA_964488635.1 uncultured Nitrososphaeria archaeon | reverse complement strand
AGGCTCCCCACGACCCCAGGCTCCAAGGAAACCGAGATTCCCCTCACCCAGCTCGTGAAAGCCGCCCTCAGACATAGGCCCACGGTGTTGGCCGTTGGAGAGGCTAGGGCAGAGGAGATCCAAGATATGGTTACTGCGGCGGCGATAGGCCACGGGACGGCGACAACCCTCCACACCGACAACTTAGATCACATGGTTGGGAGGCTGATGAGCCACCCGATGAACCTCAGGGCCGATCAACTCGCCCTCATCGACTACGTGGTCTTCATCGCCAGGAGACCCGATGGAAGGAGACAGATAACCGCGATTTATGAGAATAGGGGAGGGAAGTGGGAGGGGATCTACGAGCCCGGGAAGGAGCTCAAGACCCCGATAAAGATCCTCAGAAAGCTCTCACTCATCCATAAGGGGCTGGAAGCCGAAGACGTCTTCGAGTTCGAGCTCAGGAGGAGAGCCGAGGTCCTCAGGAGCCAAGCAAGAGCGGAGGTAGTTGCGATTGCTTAACCTCACGATCATCCTCCTCCTAGCGTCCCTCGGCCTCTTGGGACTCCTACCAATAGCCCTGAAGAAGGAGAGGGCGTCACGGCTCGAGGAAGAGCTACCCATCTTCCTAAGCTATGTTTACGCGAGGCTTGAGGCGGGCTGGGGTTTAAAAAAGGCGCTTGAGGCCGCCGCGGAGGAGAGGGAGCTCATGCCGACCTTCCATCAAGAGGTCTCGAGGATACTCCGGGAAGCGGAGGTCAAGGGCGATCTCCCGGAGGTCCTCCTGAACTACCAGGCCCCGAGTAAGCGTGTGACGAGCGTGATCCGATCCTTGGGAGAGGAGGCTTTCACGGGCTTCGACCCGGCCTCCAGGGTCAGGGTCCTCTTATGGGATGAGGAGGAATACGCGGCTGAGCGGGCGAGGAAGAAGAGCGAGAGCGCCGAGAACCTCGCGGAGGCGAGTATGATGATCATGGTGCTAATCCCCCTCTTCATCTCCTTCACAGCCATGTTCGGCGGTAGCCTAGACCTTATCTTCCCGATCGCCGTGATCTCCTCGATAATCACCTACATCGCGGCCACGGCGCTACAGGGGGTCCCCATAGTAATGCTCTCCCCGAGGGCCAAGAAGATCCTCCCAGCCCAAGCGGCGGTAATGGGCGTCATAATCTTCCTAACCATCCCCTTTAGGGGCTTCACCCCCCTAGATCCATGGCTATACCTCGGCCTCGGAGCCGGCCTAATAGCCCTCTCGATTCCGGCGAGCTACGAGGTCAAGCGGGCGATAGGCGAGATGGAGGGCGGCTACCTACTCGCTCAGGGTCTCGCGGTTAAGCTGGAACTCGGTTACCCGGTCCATAGATCATTCCAGATGGTTAAGGACGGAAGAGTGGCGGAACAGATCCGCAGGGTGTCGGTTGGGGTGAAGACCGATCCGAGGAGCAGGCAACTCCAACTCGTCCTCTCAACGATTAAGGTAGTCAAGGATTCCGGGGCCGGGGCGAAGGCGCTGGAGGTCGTGGCGAGGACCGCCCAGAGGCTCTACCACGCCTACAGGGATATGCGGGGCAGGCTGAGGTTCTATGAGCTCATAAGCATGAGCGCGGGCGCCGTGATCCTCGTGATGAGCTACGCCATAACCCGCCCACTAAAGGAGTTTTCAATCCGCTATGCGCCCCAGGTCTCCGGCGGCTCCATGATCGTCCAGCCCGCCCCCTTTATATTCGGCCAACCAATCCTATCCGGCCTCGGGAACCTGCTCCTCCCGGTCTCCGTGATAATCTCGCTGATCCTGGGCTTGGCGGTCTCGAAGCTATGCGATCACACGGCGGCCACCACATGGAGGGCCGGGATCGGGGTCCTCGCCGCTACGTTGATATATCTATTCTTATCGCCTTATTGGTGAATGGGGCTGTGCCTCCGATGGAGCTTCAAGGATTCATCGAGTGGCTCACTCAGATCCTCCAGAGAATGGAGATCTTGCTCCCAACCCTCGCCGGCGCGGCGATCATAGCGTTCCTAGGCATCAGATATAGGAATAGGAGGAGAAACGTCGCCGTTGAGGAGGCCCGGGTCATAGGCGAGGAAGCCGAGGAGCCGGCCGAGAAAGCTCCGGAGTTCGAGGATGAGTTCTCCGAGGCGAGGATTAGGACCCTGGAGGCCTTGAAGACTAGGGGGACCCTCAAACCAATACCCCTAGCGGCGAGTAAGGAGGGCGGCCACTATCCGGATATTGTGGGGATCTCCCTTAGCAAGGCCGAGGACCTAATCCAAGACCTAGTCAAGAGGGGGTTAGCCTTCGAGGGGGAGGTCGAGTTCTCGGTCGTCTCCTGCCCCCTCTGCGGCTCATGCTCACAGGTCGCCCTAATCTCCTGCAAAAACTGCGGCTCATTTAGGGTCCACGAGGTGAAGTACTACAGGCATACATGCGGCTACGTGGGGCCTGAGTCGAATTTCCTGACCGAGGAAAAGCTCAGGTGCCCCCAGTGTAAGTCCTCGGAGGGGATAGAGCTCTATCATAAGAGATATTATTGCGAAGATTGTAAGACGGAGTCCGATGAGGTTAATATAGCTTTTAAGTGCGGTTCCTGCGGCTCCTTCTACGACGAATCGAACATGGTGCTTAAACAGTTTAAGAAGATCGAACTCTCAAGGGAGGGACTGGAGGAATACGAGAAAATCAATAGGGTGTTAAGCGTGCAGATTCAAAGGCTGAGAACACAGGGCTACGCGGTCGAGAGACCCGCGACCTTGGTCGGGGAATCCGGGGTGACTCACAACTTCGAGGCCGTCGCGAGGAGAGGGGACGAGGTCGTGGCGATAGCTTCCTCCTTTGGGGAACCGCTGACCCAAGTCCTCTTCAAGCTCGGAGTCGCGAAAACAGACCTAAGACTCAGCAGACTCATAGTAGTAACCGGGAAACCAAGCTCTCCGGCTGAAAGGGAATTCGCCAGATCCCTCGGGATAGAGGTAGTTGAGCCACCCCAGTTCTAGAGAGGCGTATAGGATAAAGATCTAAAGGACCTTCCCTTATGAAGAGACCTTCGACCTAATCGCCCTCCTATATAGGAGGATTGCCGCCGAGACGATCACCGCAATCACCGCGGTGACTAGATACGGGATTAACGCGGAAATATCGGAGACGTTTATCGTCAAACCCCCGATCCTTATGACATCTATCTTAAAGGTCAACATGCCATTCGGACCAGCTATATTTCTCATTTCTATATCGCCGTATCTCACCTTAACTTCGTAGGCTGGGAGCATCGGTAGACCTGAGAAGACGGCGAACCCATCATTTCCCGTATACGCCCTGGCCAGCTGTGCGCCGTAGCTAATCACCTTCACCTCCGCTTTGGGTAATGGGTTCTTAAACCAGTCGACGACCTTGACGGATAACTTTGATTTCCGAATTGTGACTTCTATTGGTTCTCCAGAATACGTTATGTTCTTCGAGAGGATTGGAATTGTGGTATAGGGGTAATTCACCCTCATCGAGAAGTTGGAGAAGAGCATATCCCTGAAGACCACTTCTCCGTTGAGATCGGTGAACCCCCTGAAAACCGATCCGCTGAAATCGGATAATATCACCTCTGCCTTTTCCACCGGGTCGCCTCCTTCCCAAACAACCCTGACCAGCATATCTTTTATCGGCAGTTTTAACACCTTCATGGAATTCAGCTCTTCCACGGAGAACATTCTCGATAGAACTGTGACGTTATTTGGCAGGTATAGCATCAAGTTGCATTCCCCGCGGGGTATGAGGTTAAGGCGCAGCGAGTTAACCGGAGAGGTAAACTCGTGAACCCTCCCAGCTGGATCCGTTAGTCTCCATAGAACACCGAATAGCTTCCCATCCATCGTCCTGAATTCTAAGTCTATGTCGTAGACCTCGACCGTTAAATCCTCATGGATGGAGCGGGACACCTCGATAACGCCTTCATGAACTGGAACACCGCTCCAGAAAACCTTCAAACCATATCTTCCCTCGGGGATCCCGGCGAATATTACGGCGCCCTCTTCATCGGTTCGCCTCGAGATCGGGCCTAAGATAACCGTGGCATTTGAAAGCGGGACCCCGTCAAAGCTCAGAATCTTGAAACTAGCTGAGTGAACTGGAAGCTGGATTTTGGAAAACGTTCCCGGCTTGTATATGCCGCTTGCTTCAGCGCATCGCCCAAAGACTGAAGAGCAGTTGACCGCCGAGACCCGATACCTTCCCGGCGGGAGCTGGGTGATATTCAGCAGCCCGGTTTCAGAATACAGCTTCATCTCCGGGAGTATTCCCTCGAGCCTTTCAACCGTGAAGTTTGCTCCAATAGAGTTTCCACCGGTGTCAACGGCCTGGACTATTAGATCATCTATCGGCAGGGATATCTCGAAGACGGGGGCTTTGACCTTCGGCATGATCGTGGGGTGATAGCCCACCCAAACCCATTCATCCAATATAGGAACATCCGTCCAGAAGATTTGTAGGGAGTGGTTTCCATAGGGAACCATGGAGTAGGTCACGGACCCGTTTTCAGAGAACTTCCTAATGCCGTCGAAGATCGTTTCGGCGCCGTCGAGCGGCCTGTTCCTTAGATCTAGGAGATTTAGCTTCACGTTGAAGACCCAGGTCTTCAGGTTCTTCGAGGATGCGAGATCATAAGCTGATAGAATTCCCGTGTAAACATATGATGTCTCCTGATTATAGAGGCTGCTATTCCAGTACACCGTCACCTCGTAATCGCTTTCCCTGAGCCTGAAAATTTCTATTGTGCCGTTTTCGGGGATGACGTATTCCCTCTTCTCGTAGTAGTATACTAACCTCCTGATAACGAGCTTTGCCCCGGAAAGAACATTCACCCCATCGAAGTCGGTGATGGTTAGATTAAATGTCCTATATGGCTGGATCTGAAAGGGGCCGGTTGTAGGATACATCTCCAGGGTATATTCTCTCCAACCTGGATAATCGACCCTGATGTCTAGATATGGTTTCAGGCCGATCTCCTCAGGGAGAATGTCAGGCGGAATGAAGACCTTGAAGGATAGCAGGGTGGAGGAATCCGGATCTGCCCCATTTAAAATGTAGTCTATAGGGTTAAAGGCTTGGAGCACCTTATCCACCTTAAATGAGGTTCCGAGATCCCTCCCCCGATACTTCTTCCAAGGGAACCAGAGTAAGGCGCTTAGGACCTTTATGGATCTCCCCTTACATGCCCCGGAAACCGTGAGCTCTACATCGTACTTGAGCATCCCCTGATAGCTGTAGAAGTTCACATATTCTATCTCGTAGTCCTCGATCTTACCTAACTCTTTCATCTCGTCGGCGCGTTCCTCGATTCCCGCCAGCTCCTGTTCCGTTATCTTCTCGAATTTCAAGACCACCGGCTCGGATCTCACCTCACAGTCCACATTCGTGAGATTCGCCTCGATGATCCCCCACTCCCCCATGTAGAGTTCCGAGGGGAGGAGCTCTACCTTGAAGCTCCAAGTGGGCTGCGCATATGAGCTGTTGAGCAGGATAGTCGTAGAGGAAGAGAGCAACGCGGCGGCCAATATCACTAACAGGATCCTCGACCTCATTACCTCCAATACAAGGGAATCTCCCGGGAATTAATCTTAGCTGGGACCGCACCCCCTCCAAAAAACTTTATTTACCTCCCGTAGCTCTATAAGGCAAGCGCTCCAGAGGCGAAACAAATGAACCGGCAAACCCATAACAACGCAGCCGCCTTCTTTAGCCTCTGGAGCTTTAGCTATTTTGGATATTATTTTGCCCTGGCATAAGGCCAGGGCCCCTGTGAAAAAATCTTTTTGGTTGGTGGTGTATATGTCGGGGGTCCATTCTATACAGGTTTGGGAGTATCTTCTTCGGCTTGAGTATCTAGTTGGAGCCATATTCCGCGTAAATGTTGTGGTGGAAAATCTGGGAGGTGGAGAAGTTGGTTTGGGGTAAACAGGTTAGGCTCGGGAGGATAACCTGCAACGGGAGGATGCTGTGCGTGCCGATGGATCACGGGGTCAGCTCTGGGCCGATAAAGGGGGTCGACAGGATCTATGAGGTGATCAGGAAGGTGGATGAGGGAGGAGCGACGGCGATCATCGTTCACAAGGGGATCATAAAGAATCTATCCGACCCGATAAGGGCTGGGCTGATAATGCACGCATCGGGGAGCACCTCGCTCTCGACGTCACCGAACTGGAAGGTCTTGGTTGGAAGCGTCGAGGAGGCCATAAGGCTAGGGGCGGATGCGGTTTCCCTCCACATAAACATCGGGAATAAGGATGAGCAGAGCATGCTCTCCAAGCTCGGGAT
>CAZAVQ010000047.1:0-6290 GCA_964488635.1 uncultured Nitrososphaeria archaeon | reverse complement strand
AGAAGGTTGGAACGCTAATAACCCCGGAATAAGGCTTATGAAAACCCGGTAAAATACTCGGATAGGGAGGCGCGGGGGTAGCCAAGCCTGGCCAACGGCGGCGGGCTCAAGATCTCCATGAGAAGTATGGAAATGGGTGACCCGCTCCCGCAGGGGTTCGTGGGTTCGAATCCCACCCCCCGCACATTCTTATCTGAGGCTTCGCGTTCATCTAGCTCCAGCTCCTCCGCCTCCAAATCCCCCACCTGCGCCGAATCCTCCCCCTCCGCCTCCTCCACTTCGAGTCGAGGTCATCACCAAGATGGGCATGAAGGCTCTGGGCATCTTGATGACCGCGTTGGCTTCTGCTAGTGGTATATTTAGTTCTCTCATGGCTTCGGCGACTTTGTCTCCTACTCCCAAAGCTGTGCCGTAGATGAGCCACTCACCCCATATCGAGATATCTTGCGGAGCGTATCGCTTTATCAAGGCAAGGTCGGAGAGAAATCTCTTGAAGGAATCCCATTCCAGCTTTTCCTTATACGTCGAGCCCTTCCACCTCCCGAACAGCGTTGAGGGAGCGGCAACCGCGGCCAAAGATTGAATTAGGAACACCACCGAACCCGCGAAAGTTTGGAACATTACTAGGGAAAAGTATGGCAATATCTGCGTGAAGACCAGGGAAACAAAGAATAGAGCGGCAGCGAGCAACGTGAAGGGGGCGACTCTCCATCTACCGCTGACCACGAGATTAAGCGCGGGTCTACGGCTTGGGCTCCTAGTTATCCACCGAAGATCCTTAACCAACTTAGCGGCCCTTTTCCTGTCACCTTTGACCTCTTCCATTAAGTCGCCTAGCTTTCCCGTGTCTAAGATGTTTTCCCTAGACAGGCTTTTGAGAACCCTGAGAACGCGTCTCTCATATATATCGAGGTCTTCCGGATTTTCGTCTAGAATCCGTATGAGGAGGTTTTCATCCCGGGACTCCAGCTTAATTTTCCCCCTCCTATGGAGATCTAGAATGGTTGCATAGAATCCGTCTTCATCAAAGTCTAGGGCATCGCCCTTGAACACGAGGTTCACGATCCAGGGCTTCCTCTTCCGGTTGGGCACGTAGCTTAGGTAAGCGGGGACGGTGAATCTCTTCTCCCTGCCATGTCTTATGTATAGGAATAACAGGATGAGGGGAAATGCCAGAACTAGTATTCTGACGAAGTTCGTGAGCCCTTCTGCGAGCAGATATTGAATCTGATATAACGTGTTGGCTTGAACGGTTGCAGATTTCACATCGTCAACTTCTTTTACGAAGCCATTCAAGGTTCTTAGAACTTCTGGTTTGAGGAGGAGCTCCACTTCGAGTAATTCATCGCTCCAGCTACTTCCCCGTATCTCCGTCCATCCATCCCTAGAGACCTTCAGGCTCGGGGGATGCGGATATACTTCCTCGAGCTTCCCATCGTCCTCTAGGATTAAGGCGACATTAAGGTAGGGCAGATGTTTGTCGGCGAGCTTGAGGTTGAGGTGGCATAGCTCTTCATCGCATTCAACCGGCGGGTGAACCCTAAAGATATACCTGATCTCGTATTCACCTGCCTCGAACCTGTTGGGATTAAAGCATCCAACCTCATTTAATTCTGCTAAGTATTTTATCTCTTCGAGGTGAGAGGGAGCCCACACAGAGCCCGCATAATCCTTAACATATTCCACGGAGCTCTCAGGCGGTTCCACGTCTAAAACCTCGATGTAAGGTTTGTTGAGTTCTCTAAGCGATACCGGCGCATCCCACACCCTATAAAGCATCCTGTATTTTCTCGGCTCCTTAACTTCGTAGACGTAGTCTTCCACGAGGGTTCCGTTGAGATAGAACGTTGCGTGATAATCTTTGACAACGACATCGCCCGCGAAGAGGCTGGGGATATACTGGGCTAAGGCCAGACCTATTACGCCTAAAACGGTTATGATGATGAGCAAGGTTATGAGTTGTCTAATTTCACTCATGGCTCCACCCTAAAACCTGATTTCAGGCCTCCGCTCGACCTCTTCCTCGAACTTCAAGTACTCCATCTTGGTCATGCCCTGCATGGAAGCTATGAATTTAGATGGCACGGTATCCAGCATGATGTTGTACTCTTGGACGATGTTGTTGTAGGTGTACCTGTGACGCGCGATCTCGTCCTCAATCTCCCTAATAGACTCCATGAGTTTGGAAACGGTCTCAGAGGTTTTCAGCTCGGGATAGCTTTCTGCCACCGCCATTATGCCTCCTAGGATCCTCCTCGACTCGCGATCAACATCTCCTAGGTCGCCGGCACCCGCCTTAAAGACGGCGGATCTCAGGCCTGTTATTTTCTCGAGCGTTTCTCTTTCGAATTTGGCATAGCTCTTAACGGCGTCGAGGAGCTGTTCGATCATGTCGAGTCTCTTCTTTAATGCAACCCTTACCTGGCCAAGAGTGGCCGATGCCGAGTTCTTGAGCCTGTAGAGCCTATTATACACGGATATGAAGTATATGAGCAGCGCGATGGCTGCGATCGAGATAATTCCTATCAAAATTAACGCCGCATCCATATGTAACGGATTATTTTGAAGGAGGTGGGAATATAAGCCTTTCCTTCGAGTTGACTACCGAAAATAGGAGAGCTGTGATAGCTATAGACCTAACCTCCTTTGGAGGGCTTTTTTCTCCGCCTCTATGATCAACTCTATGAGCTTCATGCTCTCATGCGGTTCCTGTTTTAGAATATTCGACACGTCTTTAAGCGTTAGGCCTCTGCCGGATAACGCGATTGCCGCCGCGCGGCCATATTTCGAGATCAATACCGCGTTCCTTTTCAGTTCCGCGATTATTCTCCTCTCCTTTCTATTAATCGGCTTACCCCTCCTCGCGATGAGCCCTAAAACTTCTTCTTGCGTGTGTTTGGTTAAACCTATCATATTGGAGCCGCAGACCGGGCACTTGGGTCTCGCGTCCAGATCCTTAACGAGTAACTGGTCATAGTATTCATAGCATTCGACGCATACGGCGAACCACGACTCGTTCAAAAGTCTCCCCCTCACGGCCATCAAGACAACCCTCCTCATTCCCTCGGGTGTCGAGACCTCTCCCTCGGACTGGAACCTACCTAACATCAATTTTCCAAGTGGAGATGGTTTTCCGGTCGGAGACCGCCAGTAAATAATCTTCAACTTTCCCGCGGTGATTTTCTCTAGGAGAGCTTTCGCCCTCTCGGGGTCGAAGTCGTGGAATAACGTGTAACTCATAGTCTCCCAGTAGACCGGGGTATCCTTCAGGGCCTCGGCGAGCTGATTCAAGTTTATCTCGGAAAGTCTCGCCTCATGTCTTATTACCCCCATTTTCCTGGCGACGTGAACCAGCCTACGCTTGAATAGCGTAGAAGATTCTATCGCCTTCTTGAGCATCTCTTCGAAACCCTTTTCCAAGATCTCCTCGATGGCTTTCACGACCGTTTCAGATGAAATCTGAGTCGACCTGAAGGCCATCCTATAGGGATCCTGCTGACCCCTAATCGGCGAGCCCACCTTCTCCGAGAGATAGTAGCTTACCAATTTCTGAATGGTCCTGTTCACCTTGAGTCCGCCGTGGATGTGTAGGATCACGTGCTGGCCTGCGTCTTCTACCAAGATTTCTTCATCCGTCGGAACAGGTATGCCCCGATCGATGTGCTCCTCAACTTCCTTGAACGCCCGTATAACAACCTCTCTGTCCACATGATATCTCCCCGCTATCTCCGAGGCTATGGCCTCTCTGCTCGCTCCGCCGAGCCTCTTATCGCGATATTCTCTCCGGAGGGCTCCAACCTCTATCGCGACCTCATAGGGCACGGGGATCTCTTCTCCAACCCAGCTGGGAACGGCGCCTTCATAGTCGGCTAAGGGGGCCACGTAGATTCTGTCACCGCTCAGGTGGTGGATCTCCCACGCCTTACCCATCAGGATGAACCGGGTTCCGGGTTCTCCGTACTCCGCGACGAATTCCTCATCCAATATTCCGACCGGCTCGTTGTTTACCTCGTCTATGACGATGTATTGACGCTCCTCGGGGATCATCGAGAGATTGTTGAAGTAGTATTCATAGAGTTCTCTCGTGTTCCTCGGCTTAACTATGATGTCGCCGCGTAGATCCGCTATCCCGAGGTTTGCCATGTGCTCGACGACGGCTCTGAGTTCCTCGACTTCTAGGTCCTTGAAATTGTAGGTCTTCCTGAAGAGGTTGAGGGCATCTTCTAAACCTATTCTCCCATACTCAATTAACAATCCGGCGATCTGGTGCATTAGGACATCGTAGCTCTTCATCGGGATCTCGGGCTCTTCTAGGAGTTCCCTCTTAGCCCTCCTCGCTATCACCATAGATTCAAGCGCGTCATCCGAGTCTATCGCTATGATCACGCCTTTAGCGGTTCTGCCGATCTCGTGGCCGCTCCTCCCAACCCTCTGAATGAGCCTCGTGACCTCCCTCGGAGAATTATACTGAATACATAGGTCTATTCTCCCCACGTCTATTCCGAGTTCGAGGGAAGAGGTGCAGACGATCCCGGCCAGCCGCCCCTTCTTTAACGCCTCCTCGGCGGAGACCCTCATCGATTTCGAGAGTGATCCATGGTGGATACCTATCTGCATGTGCTCGTCCCAAACTCTGAATCTATTAGTCAGGATTTCCGCGAGGGGCCTGGTGTTCGTGAAGATGAGAGTCGAGGTATGGGAGTCGACTAACGATCTAATTATCCTGAGCCTCGCCGCGACTTCGGGGTGAACCCCCAGGTCTTCCGCGAGTTCTCTATCTTCTTCCGTCGGCTCGGGATAAACCACGTCAAATTCCATGAGCTTAGCCACCGGAACCTTAATTATCTCACATTCCCTCTCAGAGCCCACCAAGAATTTCGCGATCTTTTCCGGGCTCCCTATGGTCGCCGAGAGCCCTATCCTTTGGAAATCTCTCCCGACTATCCTCCTAAGCCTCTCGAGGCCGATTGCGAGCTGCCCACCCCTCTTGTCGGTCGCGAGTTCGTGAACCTCATCTATTATCACCCATCTAACGCTCTTCAGGTGGTTCCTCAAGATCTTCCCCGTCAAGATTACCTGCAGGGTCTCCGGCGTCGTTATGAGGAGATCTGGGGGCTCGAGACTCTGCACCCTCCGCTCCCTCTGCGAGGTGTCTCCATGCCTGACCGCGCTCTTGAAATCAAGCCTTTGAGACCACCAGTCAATCCTCTCCAGCAGATCCCTATTCAGCGCCCTGAGGGGCGTTATGTAGAGGAGCCTTATCCCGGGGGTCCTAGGCTCTATTACCATCCTGCTCAAGATCGGGAGTAAAGCGGCCTCGGTCTTACCAGTGCCCGTCGGTGCCATGAGCAACAAGTTTTTTCCGGCGAGGATCTTCGGTATGGCCTCTAGCTGGGGTTCTGTAAAGTGTTTAAACCTCTCCCTAAAGGCTCGGGCGACCGGCTTAGCGAGCATGTTCAAGATTGATTCTTCATCTAAAAGCGGCATGGCGGCTCTTACCCAACCGACTAGAGTTGTGAGATCGAGAACTTAAGGATCTCTCAAAATCTTTATCAACTCTCCGTTCCCGGTTTTCTAAACCTCTCATAAAGTTCCCTCCTCTTAGCCTCAAGGAGATCTTCGGGCAATCCCATATACTTGGCAGCGCTTAAAATCCGTATTCCCATGGATTCTGCCTCATCCAATAGGCTTCGTATTCTCATTTTCCATTCCAGATCCCTCATCAAGTGGTGGTCGATGATAAGATCCTGAAGAAATCCCTTTCTGATTATTTCGAGGAGGTTGGTGATTGATCTCTCCATTTCCTCCTCGGTAAATTTGTCTCCAAGTAGATAGGTTATCGGCCCGTCGCAGATCAAGGTATCGGGTTCATGTTTTAACACGAACCTGAGCTGATCTCTCTTCACGAATCCCTCTACATCTGATGAGTGGATCACTTTTTCTCCGCTGCTGCTAATCAAGGTCTCTAGAACGAATCCCAACCTAGAGTCATTTCCATGTTGTACTGGATTGGAAAACGCGATTCTGCAGCCCTGGAATCGTATCTCCCTAGAGTCCGCGACCTCGGCTCTGGCGTCGACCTTCTTCAACTTTTCCAGAAATATCTTGGCCCGCCATCGCTGACTGAAGTTTATGTTATTCACGGGATCCTTGAGCAGAATCCTCTTCCCTCTGAGCCACTCCACGCTTTCCCTCGGCCTTGGGAAGTGGTCGTAATGATAATGGGTGATTATTATGAGATCGGCTTCCGCGGCTTCCCTCTCGATGAGCTCCTTGTGTTCGTCAAGTCT
>CAZAVQ010000046.1:0-6313 GCA_964488635.1 uncultured Nitrososphaeria archaeon | reverse complement strand
AACTTATCTCACTTACTTCGTCACCGACCGCTATTATCCTGCAGACCTTTCCACCGAGGCCGCTGATCTGCTCCGCCAACCACTTCGCGTTCGTATTCAATATTCTCCCATCGAGGAGCTCATAACCTATGGAGATTATATCGAAGGTCGTTTGAAGCCTTCTTCTAGAACTCATCTAAATAGCGGGGAGGCGATTTACCTATATAACTCTTCTGAATAAGGAGAAGGAACTGGGCCGCGCGCCGCTTTTTGGGATTTTCGAGAGCAGAATACAAATAAGGGGCTGAAGCAAAATCCTATTCGGTTGGTGTATTAGGGGATGAGTATATCGAGGCCGCCGACCTTACCAACTAAGGAAGATTGTAAGGCCATTTTTCAGGAGTTATTTAAGAAAGATGGGGAGGAGGTTGCGAAGAGATGCGGGGTGATATTTCTGGCCCCATCAAAGCCTGGGAAGAGGCGTGGTAGGTATGTCGTAAATCTCTTAGTGAAAACTTACTCGGTTGAACTCGATTCCGAGGAGATCATAGACCTAGTTGCGGGAAAAGAGGCCCCCAGCGAGATCGCATTTCTAATCTTGAGGTATCTCTCATCCTCCGCGGGGGTGGGTAGAAAGGAGGACTGGGTTCCATTCGACCAGTTTCCCAAAGCTAAGCGCTACAAAAGTTACTTCGCCAGATATGTGTTAAACCCCCTCGCCAGGACCTTCGGTTACGCTCCCGAAAAATACGAATTGATATGTAGGAGGCTTGGGGGAAAGAAGGAGAGGCTCGGCGGTCTCAGTTATTCTTTCTCTTTTTTACCCAAGGTCAAGATCCTAACCCAGCTTTGGAAGGGAAAAAAGGAAGATTACATCGCGCCGACGACGAACCTCATGTTTAACTATTCGGCGAGGCACTTTTTCTCAGCCGAAGACCTCCTCCTAGCGGGCAGGGTTATGATCTCCATAATGGAGGCCGAGGCGAAGAAGCTATAACGTCAGACATCCAGGGATTTGGTGACTTGTGGAGATGTTAGAAGGCATAAAGGGGATATTCAAGGAAGCTCTTAAAGAGCTTGGCACGAGAACCTTATCAGAAAAAGAAATCCGAGAATATGTAGAGAATTTTAAGCTCCAATTGGTCGGGAATGATGTGGCCGTGGAGGTTGCGGAAAGGCTCGGGGAAGCTCTGGCGGCTAAGTTGAAGGAGCTGCGTTTTAAGAGGTTTGAAGATTCGTCTTCGGAAATTAGGAAGGTTATGGTAAAGCTCGTGGATGAGGTCCTACGAGAAGGCGACCTAGATGAGATTCTCAAAAAGATAAGGGAAAAACAGGCAGGCGGAGAACCCTTCGTGATATTATTCGTCGGGCCAAATGGAAGTGGGAAAACGACGACGATCGTCAAGATCGCAAACTATCTGAAGAAGCTCGGATACCCATCCATAATCGCTGCAGCGGATACCTTCCGGGCCGGCGCGATAGAGCAGATACAGAAGCTCGCAGAATCAATTAAAGTAAGGGTGGTTAGCCAGAGATATGGCGCGGATCCTGCGGCCGTCGCGATGGATGCTGTGATGAGCGCCAAGGCTAATGATGTCCCTGTGGTCTTGATAGATACGGCTGGGAGAACCGAGGTTGATCGAAATCTCTTAGAGGAGATGCGGAAGATCAAACGCGTTGTAAACCCTGATCTAGTAATCTACGTCGGAGACGCGTTGGCAGGGAACTCGGCCGTAGAACAAGCTAGGAGATTCAACGAATATGTGGGAATTGATTACATAGTCTTGGCTAAACTCGATGCCGATGCGCGTGGCGGATCTGCGATATCGATAAGCCAGTTAACCGGCAGGCCTATCTTGTTTGTCGGCGTAGGCCAGGAGCTCGACGACCTGAAACCCTTCTCTAAGGAGTTGATCAAGTCTATCCTATTCGGCTCCTAGACGGGAAAGATTAATCACCCACCTTCCCCCCTATTGTTGAGGCTGATGCATTTAACCGAGATTCTGAGGTCGCTTTCGAGAAAGGAGCCGGGGCCCCAGCCGACATTCCGCGAGTTCGAGTTCATAGATTTCCTCCTAATATTGGATAAAGAAGGGCTGATGGGTAGGAAAAGGTTGAGCGAGTATCTGGGGGTCGGCGAAGGCGTGGTCAGGACGATGATCCAGAGGCTGAGATCCCAATCCCTCATCGAGGTTTCTGGGAGAGGCGGTTGCAGGCTCAGCGAGAAAGGCGTGGAGGTCGTGAAGCAGCTCAAGAAGCTCGTGAGAAACATAGGATCCGTGGAACTCGAACTTCCGTGGGATTATCCGAGCAACTACGTGTTGATAGTCAAGGGAGCGAGCGGTAAAATTAAGCGGGGCTTGGAGCAGAGAGATGAGGCGATTAAAGCGGGTGCAAAGGCGCTGATGATCTTGACCTACGTCGACAATAAGTTAATGATGCCGGGGGTATCGGATCTAACTTCGGAAAAACCAGACTTCGCGGAAAACTTGATCAAGGTTCTGAAGCCGGAGGACGGCGACGTTATATTGATAGCGGCCGGCAGCTCCGCCCTAGAGGCGAGGAAGGGCGCATTAGCGGCGGCGCAAACCCTTTTCTAATCTCTCCCGAATATACTTCCTCCACTTCTCCGGCGGAAACCTCTTCTCCATGATTTCTAGCTCGTCTGCGAAAGCTTTCTCGAGATCGACTCCGAATCTGTTCGCCAATTGGAGGAAGAGTGAGAACGCCTGACCAAACTCCCTCCAAACCTCCTCTCCAGCCCCCTCGTGGCCTAGCCCCGGCGCCTTGTATCCCTCCCTGACTAAGATATGCCGACCTATCTCCGAAAGTTCCTCTATCAGATGAGTGAATATCTGGGACTCTCGGAAAGCTTCCCAGCCCCGCGCTTTTTCAAATTCGAGTATCTTCTTTTGGGCCTCGGAGATCCTCACTTTAGCTCACGGCCCACTCATTTGGCGGCTTTCAGATAAACCTTGTAAAACGGGGAAAGATATATGACGAGGGAGTTCTCCCTAAGCTCAGAAACTTTCAGCGAGGTCTTGGCCATGTCATCTGAAGAAGAAACCCTGACGAGGGCTATCGCGGAACTCCAAGCGATCGAGAAGGCCGTTGCAGAATTACAAGCCCGTGTAGCCACACTCAGGGCGGCGTTAACGGAATATGAGGGGGCGATGAACCTATTGGAGGAGCTAGCAAAACATAAGGAGGGTATTAAGGTGCTCGTCCCCATAGGCGGCGGAAATTTCCTCCAAGCCGAGGTTAAGGAGGTCGGCAATATTCGGGTCAGCCTCGGCGCAGGCGTCGTCGTGGAGGAGACCCTCGAAAGAGGCCAAGAAATCATAAGGAAGAGGAGGGAGAACATCACAAAGGCGATAGAACTCCATGAGAGCAGGATCCTACAATACGCCCAGAGGGCAGAGGAACTCAGAAGGCTCGTAGAGGCGCTCTCGGCTAGAATCAGGGAGAAACAGCAGACGCAGCCCGGTTAAACCCCAAGGATGGCCATAAACCCCCCAAACCCGTAATATCCCATTCTTACTTAGTTGCATCATACAGTATTTACCGGCCTCCTCTCTCGACAATGTTTTTATATAACCCCTCTGCCCAAAAGCCTAATTGATGAGAAGCCCTCGGAACAGGCTTCCCATAAAGGTAGGCGGCCGGGGTGGCCGCTGGGGGAAATGCCCCCTTCCTCGGAGGCGGGGATAGGATGAGCGTTAGGAAGAGAGCGGTTATAGGCTGCTCCCTGATAGGTTTCGGGTCTTCCGCTTCCTTCCTCGCGATGGCGTTTCTATTGGGTTCACCGCTGGTGGCCCTTGTGGGCGCTGTGCTTGGAATAGTCTCCGCGGTTGACATCTGGTTGCTGTTGAAGTAGGCGGAGAATCCGGCCGCCACCCGCTTATTTATTCTGATCCAAATTCCCATCGGGAGAGGTAGTTTTTCTGTTCTTCTGTCAACTCCTCTAACTCTATCCCCATGGATTCGAGTTTCAGCCTCGCGACGAGGTGATCTATATCCCTTGGGACATCTAAAACCTGCCTCGGCAATCTCCCCTCGTTCTCCGCGAGATATTTTGCGGAAAGCGCTTGGAGGCTGAAGGACATGTCCATTACGTCGTAGGGGTGGCCTTCGGCGCAGACGAGGTTCACGAGTCTCCCCTCTCCTAGAAGGTAGATCCTCCTACCATCTCGTAGGACATACATATCGATGCAGGGGGCGATCCTCTCATTCCTCTCGCTCAGCTCCTCGAGATCTTTCTTGTTTATCTCTACGTCGAAGTGTCCGGCGTTCGCCAAGATGGCTCCATCCTTCATGAGTTCGAAGTGTTCTCTCCTAATCACGCTTATGTCTCCCGTCGCTGTTATGAAGAGTTCCCCGTGTTCCGCCGCCTTTCTCATGGGCTCGACGTTGAATCCATCCATTACCGCCTTCAACGCCTTTATCGGATCGACCTCGACCACGGTCACCCTCGCCCCCATCCCCTTCAACCTATGCGCTATCCCTGATCCCACGTTCCCGAACCCCACTACCACGACGTCTCTACCAGCCAAAAGCATCCCCGTTGCCCGGATCACGCCATCTAGGGCCGATTGACCCGTGCCGATGGGGTTGTCGAAGAGCCTCTTGGAGTCGGCGTCGTTCACGGCGACCACGGGGTAGAGGAGCTTACCATCTCTCGCCATGGCCCTCAACCTGATTACGCCGGTCGTCGTCTCCTCGCAGCCGCCGATCATTTTTTCAACGAGACCCCGAACATCTAGGCCATCTATGATCTCCTCGACGTAGGTCAATTCCCTCGATTCAACGCCGTACCAGAGCTTATGGATCGTCGAGATCAAGTCCGCGCCGTCGTCAATTGTTATCTGGGGACCTGAAGCGAGGACGTAGCCGATGCATCGATAATATTCCTCCACGCTCTGCCCCCTAAAAGCGTAAATCTTCACCCCCGCCTCCGCGAGAGCCGCGGCCACGTCGTCCTGAGTGCTTAAGGGATTCGATGCGCAGAGGCTCACCTCTGCCCCGCCTTCGACCAGGGCTTCAGCGAGGATCGCCGTCTCGGCGGTAACGTGGAGACACGCCCCGATCTTCAGCCCTCTTAGGGGCTTCTCCCGCCTGAATTCCTCTAGAATCTTGGATAGGACAGGCATTAGGTTGCGGGCCCACTCTATCCTCTTCCTCCCCTTCTCCGCAAGCGAGACGTCCTTCACCCAATATTCCTTCATGTCGTCTTGAGAATTGGCTTCGAGAGGACTTAAGTATGCGGCTACGACAACCTAAATAGGTCAATTATCCAGTCTTTTTCTGGACCTTGAGCTGGGAAGAGTTGATCAAGACGAAGGACGGGTACCTGAAGATCTTAGAAGATGTCATGTCTAGGGTACCCCAAACTATAGGGAAAGTCGGAGACCGCCTCGTAGTCTTGAACCCGGAGATACTACACGAATCTAGGAGAACAATAATCATGAACTTCAAGGACATGGCGGAGAAGTTGAACAGGGAACCCCAACACCTAGCAAGGTTCATCTTCAAGGAATCCGGCAAACCAGGGTCTCTGGAAGGCGAGAGGCTCATAATCCAGGGAAGGCTCACCAACGAGGAATTCAGGAGGCTTATAGAACTCTATGTGAAGGAGTTTGTAAAATGCCCCATCTGCGGCGGTCTAGATACGAGAATAATATCGGAGAAGAGGCTGAGATTTCTGGTCTGCGAGATCTGCGGCGCCAAGAGCTCTGTGAGAAAGATCTAATCCTACCTCGATTCACTCTAGGGTGAAAGGGGGCTTGAAGGCAGTCGAGGGATCTAAGAGACCACCACTAGCCCTAGAGGTAGTTAACTTACTGAATCTCTCGAGATTGGCCATGAGTAGGGCCGATGCTCAGCCGCTCTTCTGGGCATTTGAGTACCGTGGAAAAAGGATTCTCGGCAACCTCCTCTCGATACCATATTGGCGTGGGAGCCTCCCCATATTCGCGTATACCGGGGTTGATGAAGAAGAGCTGAAGGGTTACGTGGCTTACACAAGCATAGGAACTGAGAAAGCCTTCTTTACGAATAACTCAGGTGACACCAGATACGTGTATGGCCCGGTCGTCGAGTTGGAGGAGCCGCCGAAGATCATAACGAGGGCCTTGTCTTCTAAGAGGGGGTTGCGGGAGAAACCCATCGCCATAAGGGCTAAGAGCCTCGCCTCATTAATCAGGGTCCTGATGATAATGAGCGATAACGTGGTGTCGCCTCCGATATGGCATTACGAAGTCGGGCCTAAGAGGCATATCCTAGGTTTGATAGCCCCATTCTATGACTACTATGAGGCAAACGCCCTCCCAGTCTT
>CAZAVQ010000045.1:0-6381 GCA_964488635.1 uncultured Nitrososphaeria archaeon | reverse complement strand
CCGGATGGTCGGGTGTTCAAATCACCCCCGCGGGACATTTATATATTATGAGGGAGTATTCCCCCGACGGGGATTTTCTTTTTTGGAGTTAGCATAGAGTAAATATGGGTCTACATAGCTTTCGGTGGGGCTAAATAGTTATATCAGGCCTCTGCTGTCCATAGGTTAATGAAGGGTTCCTATACGTCTCTGAGGAGGATTCAGCTGACCGGTGGCTCTACCTATATAGTTTCCCTGCCGAAGAGTTGGGCCGAGTCCATGAAGCTGAGGCCGGGGGACTATGTCCAGATAATTCCTCAGCCTGATAACAGCCTCCTCCTTGTTCCCAGGCGCGAGCGGGTTGAGAAGCCGCTTGAGGCCATGTTGAAGGTTTCCCCCGAGTCGTCTCCCGAGGAGGTCGCGCGTGAGCTGATCGCCTGCTATCTCGCGGGATATGACACGATTAAGGTTAAGTTCGCCGGCAGGGTGGATGAATACAAGGGCTACTTGAAGAGAATTATGAGGACGAAGCTAATCGGCCTCGAGTCTGTTGAGGAGTCCACGGACTACATGGTCGTCCGATGCCTATTGGGCTATGTCGACTTCCCGATAACCGACGCCCTGAACAGGATGTATCTCATGGCCTTATCCATGTGTAGGGATGCGTTGAAGGCGCTTAAGGAGCGTGAACGCATTCTAGTAAAGGACGTGATCCAGAGAGATGACGAGGTCGATAGGCTATACCTCTTCTGCATACGGCAGCTGAAATCCGCCGTGGAAAACGCGATCCTCATGAGGGAGGTCGGGTTGAAGAGCACGAGGGAGTGTCTTGGATACCGGTTGATAATAAAGAGCATAGAGAGGGTTGCGGATCACGCCGTCAGCATAGCCGAACAGATACCGCTCATAAAACTGTCCAGCGACAGCAAGATAATCGACAGGATATTGAGGATGGGTGAACTCGCGCTCAAAATCTACGAAAATGCGATCCTCTCTCTCTTCAGGTCGAACATCAGGCAGGCCAATAGCGTGATAACAGAGGTCGGCGGGATCTCGAAGATTGAGAAGGAGTTGGTGAGGATGATCTTCGAGGCGAGGCTGGACACCGAGACCGCGATAGGATTGAGGTTGGTGATTGAGAGCTTGAGAAGGATCGCGGAGTATAGCGCGGATATAGCGGAGATAGTGATCAACCTGGCGATAAAGAGTTAGATGCTCCCGCTTGCCTCAACCTCTTTTCCATGAATCGCGAGATCTCTCTTAATGCTCTCCCTAAGCGAGGTGAGCTCCGCAACTTCTTTCTGGAGTTTCATCCTCTCTTCTTCGAGTTCTGAGATCCTCTCCCTCAGCTCCTTAACCCTCTTCTCCAAGATCTGTATCTGCTGCTTCAATTCATCGTATTTCTTCACATCGGATGACATCTTCCAGGTCAGCACGAACCTGTATAGATCATCCTCATTTCCCGAAAATATTATCTGGAAGTTCGCCAAGTTTCTCCCCTCCACCCGAGGGAGGGCGGCTACCTAAAAAACCGTTCACCGCGGTTGCTTCGATTATCGTTAAGTTTCCCCGTTTTTCTCACTAAGAGTTATAGGTTTCTCGGAAAACGTATTCACCGTTGCCGGCGTTACTCGATACCACGTTGAGGGAAGGTGAACTTTACAGAAAATTGGATCTCGACGTCAAGGTCGAGGTCGCCAAGATGCTGGCGGAGGCGGGTTTGGATAGGATAGAGTTGACGGTGGATTATCCTCCTAGGACGACGAGGGAGGAGGTGGCGGCGATCGTTGAGGTGCTCAGGAGCTATGACGTCGAGGTGGTGATTCACGGGAGGGCTTATCGGAGAGATGTGGAGGCAGCCGCATACTACGACGTGGATGGCATCGGGGTCTACATAGCGCCGACCGAGATCCATCGGAAGTTTAAGCTCGGTGGAATAGACCTCGAGGAGGCGAAGAGGAGGATGAAGGAAGCCCTCGAGCTCTCGAGATCCTATGGGTTCAGATATCGGAGGGCGACTATAGAGGATGCCTCGAGATATTATTTCGGTGAAAAGGGCGGATTGGAGGCCCTCGCATCCCTCGTCGAGGAACTCGGAGAAGCAGGCGCAACAATAGTCAGCGTCCCCGATACCTGCGGCGCATTAACCCCCATCCAGGCCGGGGAATTCTTCCGGAAGTTAAAGGAGCTTTGCGAGACGCCCTTATCGGCCCATTTTCACAACGATTATGGCCATGCTTCCGCAGATACTTTGGAGGCGGCGTTAGCCGGCGCGGATGAGCTACATGTATCGATTCTCGGAATAGGGGATAGGAACGGTATCGCGGATCTCTATGAGGTGGCGGCGCCGCTTATTGACGTACACGGCTTCGAGTTCAAGCTTAAGCGGGATCGGCTCAGGGATCTTTATCAAAAATTCTGCAAGCTAACTGGGATAAGGATTCCCTTTAGACACCCCCTGAGCCCCGAGTCGCAGACGATTAGAGCCGGCGTCCATCAATCCATGGTGATTAAGGCCCCTGAAGGATATGTTCCAGCCGGGAAGCTGCGTCACGATTTCGATAGGATATTCTTGGAGGCGACTCCCTATCTCAGCAAGAAATTGGTTGAGAAGATAATAGGCGGAAAGATCGGGGAAGAAGAGCTGCAGAGGGTTTCGGCGGAGCTGGGGAGACTCGCGTATCAGCGCGGTGGAAACCTGAGTTCGAGGGAGGTCGCGGAGCACTTGCGGTCCATGGGATTCGAGGTCGATAAAGAGGCGTTGAATAGGCTTCTAAAGCCCCAGAAAGCCTACATTCTCCTCAACCTCGATCCAAGATATCCCGTGAAGGAGATGATTAGGGAGATCCTCGGATGGGATGAGGTCGAGCAGGTGGATGAGATCTATGGTGATGCGGATCTAATAATTGTCGCGAGGATTGAGAGAGATGTGGTAGATCGCCTGAGGAAGCGATTTGGGAAGGCGATACTCGGGATGCGGACTCTGCTCACCGACTAGATGCCTCCTCTAATCCCGAGATAAGGTCCTGGATCACTTCATCTACCGAAAGATCCGCCGCCCTCTTCTCGAGATATCCTCGATCGAGTTCATCCATATTCGAGTAAATCACCTTCGCCGCCAATTCAAGCCTCATCGTGCTCCGCGTCTCCGCTATGAGGGAAACCACGTAATCTTCCGTGGACAATATCCTGATCCCCCGCTTCTCCCGAGCCCTCTTGAGGAGTTCTTCATCCCATTCAAGCGGCTTCGGCTTATAGAGCAGCTTGAGAACTCTATTATTCTGAAGGTCTAGGAGCGTTAAATTCCCCGAACTCCGTGAGAGTTTCCGGAACCCCATATACTCGAGCCTAGATTCTAAATCCGCTTCCTCGGGTTTGACGGCGAACTCTATGTCCCTCGAGATATATGGCACGCCGTAGAGTGGAAGCGCCCTAAATCCGTAGAGCACGTGGAATATCCCGATCTCCCGTAGGCTTTCTGAGACGCGGCGGATCGTTGGTTCCAGCGGATTAAACCAAGGAGACGTTTTTCGGAGAAAGTCGACGGCGTCCACTCCTCCTAGCTTACTCATTTCCCTGACAATTCTCTCGAAGTCCTTCTTCGAAAGCATCGAGTTGAGGAGAATGGGCTCCAAAATATCTTTTATGGTTAGAATATCCCGGAACTCGACGCGAGCAGGCTGAGATAGGAGAGGAAGAGCGAGACCGTGAGGGTCTTCTCCCAAGATATCCCCCTAGAATAAGTCAATCCCGCCGCTAGGATCACCAACTGGATTACGTGAACGGCGATGAAGAAGAACTTGAAGAAGGGGACCACGACCTGAAACTGCGCTCCAAATACGTTTAACGTGAGTATGGAAAGTAGAAAGACGTCGATCGGGGCATAGGACATCAGGCAGATCACGGATAATCCCCCAAACCCGCCGTCTCCCTTACCCAGAAACTTGCCGATCAAAACGAAATAAATCAACGTTACACCCATGCTAAAGAGGGAAGAATAGAGCCCCTGTTTCCCCGGAAAGACGAGAAATAACAGCACGGATTTAACGGGTATGATCTTCGAGAGGAGTAGGTATAATCCCGCGGCCAAGACCCCCAGCGGAACATAGCGAAGCGGCGACGCCGCAACCCTCTCAAAGAACGCCAACGGGGAAGGTGTTCTCCTTTCTCCTCTAAGTCCCAGCTCCCTCCTCAACCTCTCCGCTATCCCGCGGCCCCTCTCGTTAAGCGCATATCTCCCCCTCTCCACCTGATCCACGAGGGGCTTCAGGAAGTCTAGGTGGTAGTAGAGGGTTCCATAGCTTATGTCTAGGATGTCTTTTAGCTGGGCGGCCGTGAGCTCCCTCCTCGAATCAAGTAAGAGAATTATCTTTCTCCTTATCGGGCTCTTCAGAAGCCGGTAGATATCGGCCCCCTCATATTCATCGCTCAACCAATCCTTCTCCCCTGTAACATTTTTTCAAAGTTAATGACTTTCCGATGAAACTCGGAAAAACAATGTTAATAATTTTTCTTTTCTTCACTATGGCCGAGAAAAAGAGAATGAAAGGTAATAGCAAGTTCGCCGCGCTCCTCCTAATAATCCTCCTCCTATCATCGGTCACCATAGTCGCCGCGAAGCCTGGGGGCGGCGGTAAAAAGGGGCATGAAGACGCGGCGGACGAGGTTCACCCCCTGAGGGAAAAAGCCGAAAGAGAGTTAAAGGCCGCCGAGGATCTTCTGGGTAAAGCCGAGTTTTATCTCGAGAAGCTGGATGAGAAAACTCCTCCAGAGGTTAAGAGGGTTGTCGAGGACGCGGAGAAGAACTTGGATAAAGCCGAGGAGCTGTTGGAAAAAGATCCGGCGAATTCCCTCGCCTTATCAAAACACGTTCAAGCGTTGATGAGGATCGCTGTGAAGGCTCTGGAGGACGAGTTCGAGAAACTCGAGGGCGAGAATAAGTCTAAGTACATGAGGGAGGATCTGGAGAAGCTGAAAACCGAGATCTCCGAGCTATTTAAGGAAATTCACAACTTATCCGGCGGCGAATCGGGACACATAAAGGAACTTCTAGAAAAAGCGCTTAAACTCGTCGGAGAAGGCATCTCCTACTCCGAGAAGGATCCTTCTAAGGCGTCGAAGAAACTGATCGAAGCGGAGATCCTCCTAAAACAGTCAAAAGACCTACTAATCCAGATAACGTCTAATGCCTCAAAGGAGGAAGTGGAAGTCGAAGAGAACCGCACAACCAGCGTGCAGACTATCCACCTCAGCATGAATATCTCGGTTAACATAACTAGCCACGAAGCAGATCTTGGAAAAAGCGCCGTGATAGTTAGGGCGGTTAAAGTGGGGAACGAAACGATCCGCGAAGAAACCGTGATAGCTTCAAGAAACCAGACCACGATAACTATTACAAGGGGCCCTGAACCCGAGAATAAGTCCCTTAAGGTGCAGCTAACGATAAAGAGGAATCAGAACGTCGTCGGGGCCTTGATCCAAGTGGAACCCGACAAAAACATAACCTCAAAGCTGATAGACGAGGCGCTCAGAATAGAGCCGATAAAACTCGAGGAAAACCGGTTAAAACTCCGGATCACCGCTCCAAACGGGACCTCTGGGCGGCTGATAATCGTTAATCTGGATCCAGAGGTATTCTCCGCGGATGAGCTCGGCGAGATATCTGTCCTGGTAAACGGGTCTAGGGCTATTTTGGCGTCGAGTGTAATCGACCTCGTGTCAGAAGTCTATGAGGAGCCTGCATACGTCTTCGTGATATCCTCGGAGGGAGTCAGCGTCTTGATCTACATACCGCATTTCAGCAGCTACACGATAGACATAATAGGAGTGATCCAGGAAACAATATCATCGCTGGAGAACGTTTTGAACGAAATCTTAACACGCGACACATTCGTTTACTCCACGATCCTGGCCACGATAATCCTGATGATATCCGCGTCGCTCTACGTCAGGAGAAAGGCCCTATTACACAGGATCTAAAAATGGGGAGAAAAATCACTGGGCCTGCTTAGACTTCCTCTCCCTAGCTATGAGTTCTGCCAAGGCTTCCTTCTTCTTCAACTCGCTGAGCACGTAGCTCGCCCTGCTGAAAACCCCGTGGAATGCGAGCCCCACCCCCCAGCCCGCGAGAACCCATGGAAACCATATGGCGTTAGGGCTGCTCCAGAGATTCAGGAAGATGAGGAACCCGTTTACGATCAGGTAGGCAGCGAAGTGGGCGAGAAAACCATTACGGGCCTCGCTGACGGTCATCTCCCTCCAAGAATCCTTATACTCCTCTAAACTAATATCACCGCTCAAAACCAGTCACAAACCTGGAAACACTGCTCACCTAATAAGTATAGAAATGGCGGCGGCAGCCCCCGGGAGGTGGCAAGAGGGAAAGAAGCCGAGGCGGCGGAC
>CAZAVQ010000044.1:0-6460 GCA_964488635.1 uncultured Nitrososphaeria archaeon | reverse complement strand
AGAATCGGGAGCTTCGCGTTCACACCTATCTCCTCGGACTGCGGATAAGTGGTATATGGCGAGCGCATAGGACCCGTTAGCAGCCCGGCGCAGATCTGGAGAATGGCGCTCCATATTAACAAAGTGGTTAGGATTTCGTCCTGATTTCGATAAACCTTAAGCCACCAGCTTATAAGACAGATAAATGCTCCTCCTATCCACCCCATCACGCAGATGACTGGTATAAGAAGGGCTGGAGGCAGATACTTGAGTTGTACCCCTAGATAGGCGGCGATGAGACCTCCGACGATAAATTGACCATGCGGACCTAGATTCCAGAACCGGGCCCTGAAGGCTATTGAGACGGAGAACGCGAGGAGGATTAGGGGGGCGGCTGTGACGAGGATTTCAGGGAGGTTCTCAAAGGGCCAGGTCATAAGGTAGTAGTAGACGCTTAGGAGATCTCCACCCGCTATGAGGACGTAGATCGAGGAGGTGGCGAGCGCGAGGCCGACGGCTAAGATTGGTAGACTTATCCTCTGAATTGTGGGAAGCGGCTCCTTGCGTTGGAGTCTTAGCTCGAGCAATCCGCCATCAACCCGCTTATTATCATGCCGAGTTTCTTCACATCTATTTCGGATGGATGGTAGGTTTCAACTATTTTTCCATTAACGAATGCGGATACCCTGTCACAGAATGCCAAGAGCTCCTTTATGTTCGGGGAGAAGATCACAGTCGTCAACCCCCGCTTCTTTCTCTCCGCGACCTTCTCAAAGAATAATTTGACCCCTCTGGGGTCGAGTCCGACGGTTGGATGGAGCGCTATCAAGAGTTTACTCCACCTGCCTAAGACTCTCCCGATATAGGTTCTCTGCATATTTCCACCTGAGAGCGTTTCGATGGGATCCTTCAGGTTTTTCACGATTATTGAGAACTCGTTCACGAGTTTTTCGGCGAGTTTCCTCTTCTTCTCCGGGTCGAGTACGAGTTTATGAGAGAAATAGTCCTCATTTCCTATCGTTAGATTATCCTCAACGCTCGCACCCAATATCAATCCATCCATTATCCTATCATCAGAGAGGAAATCCACGCCCCGTCTCCTCATCTCCTGAACGCCCTTTCCCGTCACATCCTCGCCGAAGAGCAGTATCTTACCCGACTCCGGGCCCCGGATCCCGTAAATGCATTCCGCGAGCTCTTTCTCCCCTGTTCCCGGGATGGTCGCGATCCCATGAGTTTCCCCCTTCCTAACGACGAGGTCCAGTCCTCTGACCACCAGCTCCCCCCTATCATCTCTGACGCTTAGCTCTTCTATCCTGAGGGCCTCCCCGTCTAGGGGCCTCGTCTCTACTTCTTTTGCAACCTCGATTAACGGGACCTCTTCAAACATGCTCCTCATCAGCTCGTTGAGATCTATTTTCTCGGCTTTCATCCTCGAAACTATTTTGCCATTTGACATTATTATCACCTCATCGGAGACATCTAGGATCTCCGACAGGTCGTGAGAGATTATTATCACCGTGTAATCGAGGTCGACGAGCTTTGTGAGGTAATTTTTTAAGGAATCCTTCTGCTGGATGGGGAGATACGCCGTGCTCTCATCTAATATGAGGACGGGTTTTCTCCCGAGGTCGCGTAGCATCCTGCAGAGTATGAGCGCCCTAATGATCTCAAAAATTCTCTGTTGACTAATCGATAGTTTTTCAACCATTTGATCAAAATTAACTTGAACGTCGAGTTCTCTCGCAAGATCCTCGGCTTCCGATCTAAGCGAATCTAGATCAAAGAAAATTGTGGGGAATAGGAGGGCAAGGTGCTCGAGAGGTGTTAAGGCGGGTGCGAGGTTTGGGTGTTGCTCAACCTTGACGACTCCTGCTTCGACCATCGCTTGGTGGTAGTCCTCGATCTTTATCCCGTGTACGTATACCTCTCCTTTGTCTGGTGCGATGTAGCCCGCTATCACGTTTGTCAGGGTGGATTTTCCAGCACCATTAGGGCCGACGAGTCCATAGATCTTTCCGAGTTCCAGTTCGAAGCTCACGTCATCTAAGGCCACAGCCCCTCCAACGTACACTTTCCTCAGCCCCATCGCTTTTATCGCGGGTTTATCCACGGCACCCGCCCTCCTAGCTTTGGATTGAATGTAGTTCTTAACTTCTTAGTTCAGGCCACACCTGCTCCGGGGGGAGCTCGATTATCGGTATCCAAGTCATCCCGGTCTCTATCTTCTCCTTCCACTCATTTACGAGGTTCAGGATCTCTTCATTCAGCGGTGGACTCGGCTTTCCGAAGTGGTGGAAGTCGGCTAGGTATGATCCCCCGAAGCTCATCCAAGAATAGGTTCCTAGGTTGTCCGCTGTGAAGGTTCCCCTGAGAACCCTCTCGAAGACGATCCTGACGGTCGGCCTCATGTCCCAGACCAAGCTCGTTATCGTCACGTCAGGAGCCCTAGAATATTGATCTGCCATGTTGCCTACGACCCAGACCTCTTTGCCCTGTTCATATGCTTCCTTCGCCGCCTCCTCCGCTCCAACTCTCTCAGCGAATATCACGTCTACGCCGTTGTCTATGAGGGTCTTGGCGAGCCTCTTGGCGGTTGCCGGATGATACCAAGGGGATTCCCCTGGTGGGATGTTCCCGAGCAGGTAGACCACCATCACCTTGACGTCTGGATTGACCGTCTTCGCGCCCTGTATGAACGCGTTCACTATCCTATTGACCTCGTTGATGGGCATCGCCGCTACAACGCCTAGCTTATTCGTCTTAGTAATCTTGCCAGCTATTATACCGGCGAGGAAGGCGGGCTGGTGTAGCCAATTATCGAAGACCGCGAAGTTCGGGGGCGTCGGCGAATACTCGCTTCCAGCTGCGAATGCGACATCTGGGAAGTCCTTAGCCACTCTTCTGGCTATGTCCTCCTTAAGGAACGCGTCCAAGAATACGATGTCGGCAACTTTAGCCGCATCTCTCAACGCGAGTTCAAATTCCTTCGGATCGCTCTTCCTATCAACGAACTGATAATCGACCTCGATTCCCTTTGCCTCATACTCTTTCGCAACGGCCAATATCGCTTGGTGGATCGCGCCGTCCCATGGCTCGCTGACGGGCGTCTGGAAAACCGCTCGGACGACGAGCTTCTTCTTCGCCTGGGTTTGGGTCACAGTCTCGGTAACTGTTACGGTTTTCTCGACCCCAGTACCCGTCTGAACGGTTTCCGTCACAGTAGTCGTCACGGTTTTTTCAATAACGCTCGGCGATCTCAGAAATCCCGCGGCGGTCGTCGCTGCCAAGATACATATTATCAGAACCAATACGGCGGTTGTCTTTCCCACTCCAATTTTCCTACTCTCTATGGGCATATTGTCCAATGGATAATGGACAATTTATAGCTTCTTTCACCGCAATTTTTCCGCCTTGGTGGGATGCTTAAACGATTTTTCTACTAGGATTTAACTCCTCCCCGCTAGAAGCGAGTCGATATATCAACGGGTAATAAAAATGAGGACTAATTTTAAAGAGATGACCTGGAGAAGACCCGAGAACGTTTTTAAGTTCCCTCGAAACAATCAAAAATAGCCCCGGTAGCTCAGACTGGGAGAGCGCCCGGCTGAAGACCGGGATGTCGCAGGTTCAAGTCCTGCCCGGGGCATCAATACTCTCGTTTTTCCTCCCTTTTCGCTTTTATTTCGAGCGTAAATTAATTTGGCAGAAGAGATTTTGGATAGATTTTGAAGGGAAGTCGTTTTCGTTTTATTTTCTTGGCCATGGTGAACTCTGAAACAATTTCGGAATTGATGCGGTCCCAAATTATGTGCGAATTCCAATTATTTTCTCAAATTTATTGAGGGCCCGCTGAACGTATTCTTTTGAGATCTTTCCAAGTGGCGTAGATGTTTCAAATATTCTATCTGGAAGTCTCAGCTGGCTAGGTCTAAAGCCTTCCTCCCGCTTGATCCTTTGTTTCTCGACGTAGATCTTCCATCCGAGCTTTCTGAGGGTCTCTTGGTCGAAGTCGTAGCCCAAGGAGTTTAGCGCTCTAGAGATTTTCTCCGGGGTGTAGATGGCTCTCGCAAATAGGCATACGACCAGAGAGTTCAAGATCTGCCTCCACGCTTCTTCCCCCGCGATCTTCTCTACGGCCTCCTCCGGAGTGGGCAACTCTTCCCCCCTCGAGAATATCTTCTGATCCATCGAGTAAGCACCCGAGTCTAGGTGTGAGTGCCGCGACCCCACCGCCAGGGAGATGAAGTACATGGGGCCTGTTATATATCCAGCTGGCTCAACCTTGTTAAATGAGAGCGCATAGTCCCCGCCGCCATATTTCTTCGCGGCCTCTTCCACGCCTAATGCCAGGGTCTGATAAAATTCATTCGGCTGCGTCACGATATTCTTAATCGCCTCCACATAGGCTTTCCAGTCACCCCATCTCAGGGGCAAAAGCGCCTCATTTTTACTTATTATCCCGCGCTCAAGCGCCTCCGTTGCCCAGGCGAGGACGACGCCTGTTGAGATGGCGTCGAGTCCCCAATCCTCCACCGCCTTTAAAAGTTTGAATAATCCAAATCTATCGCTTATCCCAAGATTGCTTCCGAGGGCATAAATCGGCTCATAATCATAGGATATGAACTCGGTTTTATACAGGAATTTCTCATCTTCGTATTCCTCCCTTATTGCTGCCAGGTGGATGCATGCGACTGGGCAAGCCACGCAAGCGACTCGACGAGCCAGCATAGTTTCCGCCAATTTTTCCCCGCTAATCTCCTCAGCCTCCTCGAATTTTCCGCTGCTGAAGTTTCTCGTCGGAAGTGCTCCCATCACGTTGAGGGAGATTATGTTTGCGGCTGTTCCGAGATCGTGGTATTTCCTCGTTCCGGGGCCGCGGGTTAACTCGTAGATTTCGCGGCGGATTTCCCTGTATTCTTTTAGTCTTGGTATCTTGAAGTTTTTACCGGCGATTATCACGATCGCCTTCAGCTTCTTTGATCCGAAGACCGCGCCGAGCCCCATTCTCCCGAAATGCCTAAAGGTCTCCACCATCACGGAGGCGTATCTAACGAGGCGTTCTCCAGCCCCACCTATCCTCAGGATGCTCCTCAAACCCGCTCCGCCCGTAACCTCCCTCAGAATCCTCCCAACCGTTTCCGCGCTCCGCACCCCCCACAGCGCTCCCGCATCCCTAAACCTCACCTTGTCGGGTTCGATGATGAGGTAGACCGGTCGTTCACTAGCGTTTCTGATGACTATTGCGCCGTATCCGGAGAACCTGATCGCGGAGGCCGATCTCCCACCTGCATGTGATTCCGCGAAGTTGTTGTTTAGCGGGGATTTGAAGGCCGCGATTGTTTTCGAGGCCATGGGATAGATGGCCGTCAGGGGCCCAACTGAGAATATTATCGCGTTATCGGGTTCAAGGGGGTCGGCTTTCCTCGGAACCTCTTCTTCATAGAGCTTCGTCGCAACGCCTATCCCTCCCATCCATTCCCGGAATAGGTCCTCGCGGTTCTCAATCCAATAATTCTTCTTGGCGAGGTCTATGTAAAGGACCTTTGAGAGCGTGCTGGCCCAGTTTCCCTCCATTTCATCCCACCTCCTCTAAGGCTATCACGCCGTGTGGACAGAATTCGGCGCAGTAACCGCAGTAAACACACGTTATCGGCTTACTGGTCTCTGGATCGAGTCTAATGGCGCCTATGTCGCATGCTTCGACGCAGTGGCCGCACCCAATACACTTACTCGGGTCAAGCAGTATTCCGCCGCCCTGCCTCACCTTAAGTGCTCCCTCAGGACAGACTCTAGCGCAAGGCGGGTCCTTACAGGCCCTGCACACGATCACGGTGAATCCCCTCTCAACTCCGCCGGGGGTGATTATGCGTATCGCGGACTTCGTCAGACCTGCATATCCCAGCCTTTCCGAGCATGCGAGCATGCATAGCTGACATCCAACACATCTATTCGCATCTAAGATAGCTAATCTCTTAACCAAGGCTCCGAGGATATGGAGGAGCCTCCCCTAAAAAGAATTATCCATCATCCGTAAATAGTATGGGTGAAGAGGTTTAGAGTAGGTTCGCCAGTTCTCTGAACTCCCGCTTCAATGCCTGATAGAGTCTGTTAAACAAACCATAGTAGGCGCGATATGATTCATGGGCATGTCTATCGGGATCAAGCGGATCTGTAACCCTGATAATGTTTTCGACAGCTCTTTCGACGCAGTCGTAAACTCCGGCTCCAACTGCCGCTAAAATTGCGGCCCCATAGGACGATCCCTCATCGACTTCGAGTAAGTAGACCCTTAAACCGAATACATCGGCCAAGATCTTCCTCCAGAGCGGGCTTCTCGACCCACCTCCTAAGATCCTCAGTTCTTTCGGCTTAATTCCGAGCTCCATCATCAGCTCTAGTGAATTCATCAGTCCAAACGCGACTCCTTCGAGGATCGCCCTAACCATATGTCCTTTACCGTGTTTAAGCGAGAGTCCGA
>CAZAVQ010000043.1:0-6737 GCA_964488635.1 uncultured Nitrososphaeria archaeon | reverse complement strand
CCTCGCTGAGGCTGCTGAGAACCCTGGGGTCGAGGTAGTCCTTGAAGTGGAGGTCGTTCGAGGTGCCGACCACCGACAGTCCTCCGCCGTCCATTCCCTCGTTTATCCTAGTTAACTCGTAGAGGAGGTTATCGCCATAGGACTTCACTAGGGCGTCGACCTCGTCGAAGCAGGCCACGAGTAATAACCCCTTCTCCCTGAGCCCCTTCCTCAACCTATTATAGACCTCGGCTTTTGACAGCCCCGTGAATGGAACTCGGACCCCTATGGCCTCACAGAGCTCGCTCAACGCCTTATACTCGGTCCCTGAGATCCTGCAGTTCACATACGCGAAGGCCAGAGGAAGGTTCTCCTTCTCGGCGACCTCCTTAAATCTCTTAAAAACATATTTAATGACGGCGGTCTTCCCCGTGCCTGTTTTACCATAAATGAAGATGTTGCTTGGTCTGGAGAGATTTAGAGCAGGGGCCAGTATTTCTCCCAATCGCCGAATGTGTTCGTCTCTGTGGGGGAGCCTGTCTGGGACGTAGTCGGATCTCATGACATCTCTATTCTTGAATATCCTCGGCTTCCGCAGAGCCCTTTGAAATACCTCGTTCAGCGGATCCCCTTTACCCCTTGATTTCGAATGAAGTATCCCTTTCATAGTTTTGAGTTTTCTATTTGACTTCAAGAGAAGTAGCCCCTTTTCATTATATGTGACATAGACTAAAGAACTGAATTCACTAGAAAAATAGCGCTGTAACTACAATCTCTTCAAATTCTAGAACGAAAGAAAGGTATTGGGCGTGATCTCCGCTCTTCAGTGGAAATGAAGGGGTCAGAGGGAGCAGACCACCTTTTCCGCCGAAGGCGAAGCTTCACTCTTGTCAAAGGTTCTGTGAAATGCCACGTGTTTTTAGGCGTAGATGGAGTTTTTCCTCAAAATTAGGCGTTTTAAGGCGTTTCACAGGAAATCGCGACCACCCCTTCATTTCTACTGGAAAATTCTATCTAAGCAGCCGGATACCTTGCCTTCTCTTTCATTTAGTGGTGAAGTGGAAGAAATCCACGTGAATTTTTCGTCATGAGAGGCCATGTGGCTGAAAGATGTCATTTTCTGAAAAAGGCTCTTCCCTTTCTTGGAGTTTTTCATCATATATTGATGGGAATCTTGGGGACCCGCCGCCGAATCCAATTTCACAATTGGATGTTGGATTCTGAGGGTAATTCGTCTATATTCTGAGGGTATGTCGCTAGACAAGTCGCCTCAAAGTATCCGATTCACTTATTTTGTTCACGGGAAAACCCCTTTACTCTTCTTCGGTTTTCTCTGTGAAGATCTTTCTCAGCTGCGTGGTCTTCTCCAAGGTTTCTAGGAAGGTCTTCATGGCCTCCGCGAGCCTCTTGGATTCCTCGACATCGGCACTTCTCTTCAGCAGTAGGGTGACCTCTTCTATCTTCGCGGCGAGCGTCTTGGCTGCCTCCGACAAGGTGATAACCGTTAATGCCTCCTCGACGTCCTCCTCGCCCCTCACCTTTATGACCCTCTTATTGCATTTTAGGCACCAGAGCTGGCCCTTTATCTCGAAGAGCGGGCTGTTGCAGACCGGGCAGTGTTCCGCGAGCATTTTCGCCCCGCTTCTCAGAGCATCGGCCATTCTCTGCATATACTCCTTATCCTCGGAGGCCATGTCCGGGTAATCTACTATTATCCAACCCTATAAACGTGATTCACTCCCAGAGACCTAGGATACTCCTCTTTATGAATCGGAAGGCGGCTGGGATCGCCCGCTTCAGGATGAAGCCCCTGTTCCTGAAGACGTCCTTTATGACGCGTCTCGGGTGGAGGTAGAATGTGATATATGCCCAGAGGAGGAGCTTCTTGACTTTTTGAGGAGTTAGATAGATGTTTTTCATGACGACGTCGATGGTCGTGAACTTCCTCCAATTCCTAGTTAGCAGGAGGTTCCTCTCCACGGCTAGATCCCAGAGCCTTGTCCCCGGATAGGGGGTAGCTATCGTGAACTGGGCGAGGTCCACTCCAACCCTGTTCGCGAACCTTATGGTCTCCTTGATCTCGGACTCCGTCTCATAGGGAAAACCGATTACGAAGGATCCCAAGGCCCGTAGTCCGGCTTGCTTAGCTGTCTTCACCGCGTCCACAGACTGTCTCTTCGAAATACCCTTTCCTATGAATTTCAGGGTTCGATCCGATCCCGACTCTATTCCAAAGTATATTGTATGGGCTCCGGCCCGATGCATGCTGCATCCTATTTGATAGTTGAATGTGTTCACTCTTGAGGACGCGCTCCAGGAGATGTCTAGTTTTTCTTGGATTATTTTTTTGGAGATCTCTTCAACTCGCTTCGGGTTGAGGGTGAAAGTGTCATCTAGAAATTCTATCTCCTTAACCCCGAACTTTTCGGCTAGAATCTTGAGTTCCTCGATCACCCTGTCTACGCCGTGTGCCCTCCACTTCCTCCCGAATTGAAGAGATGATGAGCAGAATATGCAGTTATAGGGGCATCCCCTCGAAGTCATTACTGCGCCGAACCTGATTCCCTCAACCACGTATCTCTCCATGGGGAGAAGGTCGTATGCGGGTATTGGGATGCTGTCAAGATCTCTTATCAGCGGCCGCGGTGAATTATCTTTTATGACGTCGTTTTTTCTATAAGTTATTCCTAGGATGTCTTCCGGGGGGCGATCCTTCTCCATTCTCTTCAAGAGCTCCCTAAGAGTTTCCTCCCCTTCTCCTCTCACCACGAGATCTAGGTGGGGGCATTCTCGCAAGACTTCTCGGGCCATAAATGTCGCATGCGGTCCCCCCAAGATCACGAGTATGTTTTCATTTACTTCCTTTGCGACCCGGGCCACCTCATATGCATCTAGGATCATCGAGGTTGTGGCGGTCACCCCGACGACATCAGGATCGAAGTCGCGTATCCTCCGCGCCAAATCTTGGAAACCCAGATCCTCGTCCAAGGCGTCAATGATCTTCGGCTCCCATCCCTCATCACGCGCCACCGCCGCTAAGTAGGCCAAGCCTAGTGGTGGCCCTCCCGCGCCTAAGACCGTTTTTACGGCTGACTGTGTGGGGGGCGTTATGAATAGGATCTTCAATTCTGTTAGATTGTTCTGTTCGACGGCTATAAATTGGTTTTACCGTTTTTGCATACTATTAATCGACGGTTTTGATCCTCCTCCTCAAGGCGGGGTCGCGGCTGATCAGCTCCTCGAGGACTTGCTCGAATGTCTTGTCACCTGGTATCTCGATCTCCCTGTAGACCCCGGTTCTCCCAACCTCTTTCCTCCTCTTCAGAACCCTAATCCTGTTTCTGAGAACCCTCGGATCCACTCCTAGGATCAAGGCGGCTTCCTCGATGTTCCTCTCAACCCGTAGCTGGACGTGGCCCCGCTCGGTTGGAATTATCAGGTAGAGTTCCTTGTTTATTCCGGGAACGCGGTCGCCTTTCACCAGTTCCTCGAATGAGAGTTGTCCGGCCAATCTATAGAACTCCAGCTCTTCATCCCTCATCTTAGATAACGGCAGCGAAATCGAGGTATAGTCGTCGATCATCAAATACGCCTTGGGCACATAGCTCGGCGTGGCTTGGACGAGTAGCCTTCTCGAGACCTTTATCCCCAATTCGTTGAGATGTGATTCGAGTATCGCGGTGCTGGTCGGATATGGTATGAAGATGTCGATGTCGCTTTCCTCGTCCACATCGCCCCTCGCTATGCTCCCGTATACTATGGGGTTAAAGCCGTGGCTCACGAGGGGCTTCATCAAGGCGACGGCCTTCTCCCTAAGCTTTCTCAGAAGATTCCAGTGATCGTCGCTGTATTCTATCTCCATTCGCGTATAAGGCGCAGCGGATCCCCAATAAATATTGAAGGGTTCATCCGAGTAAGTGGTCGAATAATATCTTTAAGCCTATTAGTATCAGGATCGCGCCTCCAATCGCCTCACTCTTCTTCCCCATTATGATCCTCGTTCTCGTCCCGAGATACCACCCGATGGCCGTGAAGGTGGATGAGGTGACGCCGACCAGTAGGGCCATAATCGGTATCGGGATCTTCATGAATGGGAGGCTGAATCCGACGATGAGCGTGTCAATGCTCGTGGCGATGGAGAGACTTAGAAGCGATCTAAACCCTATACCAGGCTTAAGATCCGCTGGATTGCAGCAAGTTGCCTCGTAAACCATGTGGGCGCCCGCGGCCGAGAGTAGGCTGAACGCTATCCAGTGGTCGAATTCGGAGATCAGCTCCGCGGCGCCGCTTCCAAGCCCCCACCCCAAGAGTAGCATCCCTATATGGAAGATCCCGAAGGTCGTCGCGGTCTTTAACACGGATGCGGGCTCCATTCTCCGGTTCCCCATCCCCCTTCCTAGGGCTACCGAAAAGCAGTCCAAGGCGAGTCCGATGGCTATTGCGGCGGCGATGGCGGTCAAGCCTCTTTAAGGTCGAATAATCGTTGGGAAAAATTTTCCGCTAGAAGGCTTTATGAACTGGCGGGTTACCCGCTATCCTCGGAGGCCGTTAAAAGAAGGTGCTTTGATTTGATCGTTAAACGCGTTGACGAGTTGAAGAGGTTCATCGAGCTGATTCCAGAGAGTGGTCTCGATTTGATAAATATCTTCAGGCTGGTTGAGGTCGGAGACGTGCTTTACTCGAGGACGTCGAGGGAGGTGAAGAAGGAGAGAATTAGCGGGAAGATGGATAGCGAGCGGGTTCAAGTGGTTTTGGGCGTGGAAGTGGAGTCGAAGGTGATAGATCCCCTGATGAGGAGAGTCAGGTTCACGGGCAGGATCGTTTATGAGAGCAGGAAACTCGACCTCCTCGGAAAATACCACACGATAACGCTTTACCCAGGGGTCGAGATAAAGATAGAGTCAAAGAAGGATTTCCCGAGGCTCAAAACCTTTTCAGCGGGCTTTGGTAGGCGGGCGAGGAAGCCGTTAAAGGTGATCTGCGTATCCGTCGACGACTACGAGATAGCGGTCGCCGAGTTCACGAACAGGGGGCTCGACACGATCTACTCAAAGCATCTGCCGCAGGTCGATAAATCGGTTTCCTGGGGCGAGGTCGCCTATGAAGAGTCATTCGATGAGGCGGTTGACGCCGTGAAGAGGAGGCTGATCGAAGACAAGAACGCGGTCGTCGTAGTCTTCGGCCCGGAGATATTCGTCCAACGGTTCATGAACTACCTCAAGAAGAAATCGAAGATGGTTTTCGAGAGGGTTAAGGCGTCCTGTAGTATCTCGGTGGGCGGAGAGGCGGGGATAAGGGAATTATTGAAGTCGAGGAATGTCCCCGAGTTCATGCGGGAGCTGAAGCCCTTCGTCGACACGGTTGAGGCCGAGAGGTTCATAGAGATTATGTCGAGGAACCCGGAGAAGGTCGCCATAGGAGTCGATGAGGTGCTGATGGCTTGGGAGATGGGGGCGGTTGAGAAGGCCCTGCTGTCCGAAAGCTATCTATGGAACAACATCGAGGATGAGCGGTTGGAGCGGCTCTTAGAGGCGGCGGAGCGGGGAAAACTCGACCTAAGAGTGCTCCTCGACGGATTAGAATCTTCCGAGAAAATTTTAAGACTCGGAGGGATCGTCGCCACCCTCAGGTACCCGATCCCGCTCAAGGAGATTAAGGACGCTAAAGTCGGTCGAGGGTGAGTATTTTCACGTTTTCGGCGGGTTTCGAGAGTTCGCCTATCCTCACTCCGATTAGGTATGTCTCACCGCTTTTCTCGGAGAGTACATCGACCAGTCTCTGGGTCACGATTCCGTCGAAGACTACGTATTTCACCTTATCCCTGAGTTCTTGGAGTTCTTGGGCGAGTTCGCTGACCGGCGTCCGCTTCAGCTCCTTCAGGGCTTCATCTAGGATGACGGCCATGAGCTTTCCCTCGACCTCCCTCGCGTAATCCCTCAACTTCTCGGGGAGCGCCACAACAGCCTCTCTTCCCCTGGGCATCTTCAGCTGCTTCAAGGCCTCCTCGAAGGCCACCGCGTGGTGGAATGCGTCGACTATCTCTTTCCCGGTTAGCTGTTCTACTTCTTTTCCGTAGGGCGCCCTCGCCACGAGGTCTATCTTGACACCGGCGTTCTTGAGTTCGTTTAGGATCATGTCTCCTCCCCGGTCTCCGTCGAGGAACGCTATCACCTTCTTCTTCTTTGATGCGAGTGACTTGATGGAATCGGGGATCTTTACGCCCTCGACCGCGACGACGTTAGTGTATCCGTGTTTTAGGAGGTTTATCACATCAGCCCTTCCCTCGACTATTATCAGCTCATCTCCCTTCCCCACGTCGGGGCCGGCTGGGAGCTTCTCAGGCCCGAAATCTATTACCCTGGCCTTTAGGAGCGTTTCTTCGAGTTCCTTTAGGACCTCGTCTTCCTCCGGTATCTTGCTCTTCTCCCATTGGTATAGGATCGCCCTCGCCCGCTCGATTATCTTCCTCCTCTTCTCAGCCCTCACGTCGTGTATCTTCTCGATCTTCACGCTGGCGCTATACGGCCCGACCCTATCGATGCTCTCGATCATCGCGGCGATTAAGGCGGTGGAGTACTTGTCTAAGGCGGATGGAACCGTGAGCTTTCCATAGGTCTTGTTCCCTTGGACGTTGACCAAGATCTCGATCCTCCCTATTCTCCCGCTCTTCTGGAGTTCCCTTAAATCGAGTTCGCTGCTGAAGAGTCCCTCGGTCTGCCCGAAGACCGCGCCAATTATATCGTTCCGGTCAACTACCC
>CAZAVQ010000042.1:0-6769 GCA_964488635.1 uncultured Nitrososphaeria archaeon | reverse complement strand
TACGGGACAGGAGCCTCAGTCCTGCGCCTTTGACCAGGCTTGGCTACCCCCGCTTTTTCTTCTGTTCTTTTGTTTTTATGGTTCTCTACATAAACGTTATCTCGGGATTTCGTGGGCGTGTTTTTTTATTTTTTCTATGGCTTTTTGGACGTCTTCTAGGTCTTTTTCTTCGGCGAGGAGTAGGTTTTGAGGGAGCCATACGGCCTCTGTCTTGCATGCCTTCTCTGTGTTTGGGAGCGGTTTGCTCGGCGGGAGGAAGGGGTAGTCGTAGAGCGGCTTATAGCCGGCGCTGCAGGGTATTCCCTCGGCTCTGAGGGCTTCTACGAATTTGTTCTTGGGAAGGTTGGAGAACTGGTTTGGATCGTATTTGAAGATGTAGAGGTGGTGAGCGTGTCTCGTCACCCGCTTATCCGGCTTCAGGGGCTCCACTCCATCTATCTCGCTGAGAAGTTTGTCGAGTTTTTCCGCGCCGCGGTCCCTTAACTCCATCAGCCTTGGGGCCTTTTCCAGCTGGGCTATGAGGATTGCAGCCTGGAATTCGGTTATCCTATAGTTCCATCCATAGACCTTGTGCTCATACCATGGCCCGGTCCTAGGTCTCCCGACATTTCTCAACGACCAAATCATGTCGGCTAATTCGTCGCTATTCGTCGTGACCGCACCGCCTTCTCCGCATGTGATGTTCTTCGATTGATAGAAGCTGAAGATCCCGGCGTCTCCTATCGCCCCGACGCGTTTCCCCCTCCATTCCGCTCCATGGGCTTGAGCCGCATCCTCCAAAATCATCAAATTTCTTTCCTCGGCTATCTCCTTTAACGCGTCCATATCCGCCGGTCTTCCCGCGACGTGGACGGGGATCAGCGCCTTGGTCTTCTCGTCCAGTAGTTTCTTTACGCTCTCCGGATCAATTGTATAGGAGTCGGGATCTATGTCGGCGTATGCTATCTTGAGCCCTAGATCGATTGCAGAGGTGGCGGTTGCTATGAATGTGTAGGCCGGTAGGATGACGCGGTCACCGGGCTTCAACCCCATGGCCTTTAATGCTATCTTGAGGGCGGCTGTCCCGCTTGCACAGAGGAGCGCGTGCCTAGCGTCTTGGAACTCCGCGAACCTCTTCTCGAATTCTTCTTGGAACTTCCCCCCGACACTCCACCTTCCACTCCTCAGCGCCTCTAGCAGAAACTCTTCCTCTTTTTTATCATAGATCGGCCATTTTGGATACGGGGTTTTTCTAACAGGTTTTCCGCCAATTATCGCGGGTATGTCTCCGCTCATCTGCCGTGAATTCTCCATCAATAAATGAAATAGATTTCCCTGTTAAAGAGATCCCGCGATGAAGGCTATTAAGGCTATCAACATCCATAATAGCGTCTGCTTCTTCACCCTCAGCGAGTTTTCCCTAGTCGGATACCGAATTATGCTGAAGGAGGAGTAAAGGAACCCGAAATCGGCTACCAAGACTATTGGGACGTAAACCCAGTTCACGAGACCCAGCACGTATGGAAACAGGCTCAGGGAAACCGCGGCAACGTATAGTATCGCCCCGAGCTTCGCGGCAGTTTTCTCACCGCATACCCTCGCCACGGATCTTACTCCGCGCACCGCGTCTCCCTCGACATCAGAAATCCCCTTTATCACCTCCCTCCCGAGGTTCGACAGGTATACCGGCAAGATGAAGGTGATGAGTCTTGGAGAGATGTAGCCGTCGGAGAGGACTGCCCCATAGATGAAGGGCGCCGCAACGACCACACTGACGACCATGTTCCCGAGGAACCCCGTCTTCTTAAGTCGGGCGTTATAGGCGAAGGCTGCGGTGAAGGCGGCGGCTGCGACGAGGAGGCATGGAATCGAGGTGGCGGCGGCCGAGATCACCCCTATTATGGCCAGGATGGATGAGGCTAGGATCGCATCGAACTCGGAGATTGTGCCGGAGGGGATCGGTCTCCAAGGAGCGTTTATTTTATCCACTTCCCTGTCGAAGTAATCGTTGAAGCCCATGGAGCTGCCGCAGAGCCCGTAAGCCGTCGCAAATGATAGGAGCAATTTATCGGGTTGAAAGACCTTGTTATCTGAGAGGAGTATCCCGGATAAAACCGCGATGAACATCAGGACGGCGTTCGGCGGTCTAGTTAACGTTATTAAGGCTCCCAGCTTCCCAGCCATTTTTCCAAATTCACCGCGAAACCCCATTACGGCAATTCTCTGGACGCTTCTTTACTTTAAAACGCTTTTCCATAGGACGTGGCTAATGGTGTTCGTGTCTCATATCCATGGAGGCCGCGGTCTCCGCTACAGGAGAAATTTCACGGCCCAGCTCCATTTCCTTTGATTCATACTTTCTTAGCGTTTGGCTGTTAATGGCCACGATGACCGTGCTCAGGGACATAAGGAGGGCGCCGATTGCGGGGTTTACGATTATCCCGTAAGAGGAAAGTAGCCCGGCGGCCAGGGGGATGGCGAAGATGTTATAGCCCGCGGCCCACCAGAGGTTCTGAGTCATTTTGGAGTAAGTTTTCTTTGAGAGCTCCATGATCTTCACGACATCTCTGGGATCGTTTCTCACAAGGATTATGTCGGCGCTCTCAACCGCTACATCGGTACCTGCGCCGATCGCTATCCCGACGTCGGCCGTGACTAAGGCTGGGGCATCGTTTATCCCGTCTCCCACCATCGCGACCCTCAACCCCATCTCCTTCAATAGCTTTATTTTCTCAGCTTTTTCTCCGGGCAAGACCTGGGCAAAATAATCATCTATCCCCAGTTCATCTGCAACCCATTCCGCGACCTCTTCTGCATCACCAGTAAGCATGTAGACTTTTAGCCCCATCTTCTTCAGCTTTTGAATCGCCTCACGTGATCCCGGTGATCCACATGCCCCTGTTTCCTAGAGTTGGCGTGACCTGAATGAGACAACAAGCAGATCGTTACTATCTGTCCAATCATATAAGCTTTGCCCGGAAAAAGGGTCTCTCTATAACACGGTTATTTTTATTTCATTCCGGCGCGGATTCTTTCATCAGATATTTTTTAGGTCTACTAATCGCGCTTTGTAGTATACTACCTCGTTTCTCCTATCGACGACCGCTATAACGAGTTCTTTCCGCATGTTCCGGCACGTCGTTAGCCATTCTTGCAGCCTCTTTATTGGGAGGTTTCTTCCTTCTGTGACTGGTGCGACGATGTATCGGGCTGGTTCTTTTCCATACTTTCCCCTCTCGAAGACCCTGAACCTAAGCTCCTCGCTGAATCCATCTTTGACAACATATTTCCTATTCCTGAGATCCCTGTAGATCACGTAGTCCCTCCAAATGTTTTCATCTAATCTTTTTAATTCATCGAGGAGCCCGTTGAAGTCGAGTTCAACGCCCTCGGAGTTCATCACCCTCATCCACCCATTTTCGAGGAGGTATAGGGCTTCTGGATAGGAGTAACTCACATATCCGCCGGAAGAATCCTCCACACCGTATCCCTTAGCTAGGAGCCCGTCAACTGCGTCGCATCGCTCAGCCCTTATCTCTCCTTCGACGATCCTGGCCTCAATCAGCTTGGTTCTGGCTTTCTCAGGCATCACTTGGTACCCCATGCTTGAATCGAATGCTAAGCCTTAAATTTCACGCATATCCCGCAAATAGGTTGAGGGACCGCCTATTGTTTCCCAACTGACGCTCCATTGGTTGGAGAAGCTCGTCGCGAAGGCCCTCAGAGACCGTGGAAAACCCCTAACCTTCGAGCAGGCCGCCGAGCTTATCGGAAGGGATGTGGGCTCAGTCGCTAAAGCCGCGCTCTGGCTATCCAGCAAGGGGCTGATAACGGTTGAGGAGCGGGAGAAGAAGGTCTTCGGCCTCGGGGTAGAGGGCGAGGTCTACGCGGCTCAGGGACTTCCGGAGAGACAATTAGCGGATCTCTTAGAGAGGTCAGGCGGCGTAATGGGGCTCGAAGAGGTCAGGGAGATGCTCGGCGCCGAGAAGTTCAACATAGCGGTTAGCTGGGCGAAGAAACGTGGATGGATCTTGATCGAAAAATCAGGAGGCCGCGTGGTACTCAGGCTTCTCAAGAAACCGGAGGCAGAGCTCCCGGAAGAGCGGGTCTTGAGGTTATTGAAGGAGGGGGAGAGAGATATCGATGAGGTTCCCGAGGAACTTAAGCAGGCGTGTCTATCACTTGCCAATAGGCCGAATGTCCTAACTGTGAGGGTTAAGAGGATTCACGTGATGAAGCCGACCCAGAAATTGCTGGAGCTCGATCCGGCCATACTCGAGTCTAGGGAAGTCACTAGGCTGACCCACGAGCTAATAGCCTCTGGAGAATGGAGGCGGGTTAAGTTCAGTAGATTCGATATACTCGCTCCGACCCCGCCGGTGTTCACGGCCAAGAGACACCCACTTCAAGGGTTGATTAGGTTGGTTAAAGAGGTCTTCACGGAGATGGGCTTCGAGGAGATTCGGGGTCCGCTCGTAGAGTTGGCCTTCTGGAACTTCGACGCCCTCTTCCAGCCACAAGACCACCCGGCCAGGGAGATGCACGACACATTTTACCTAGCTGAACCTGAGTTAGGCGATCTACCGGAGCATTTAGTAGGCGCTGTCAAGGCAGCTCATGAGACCGGGGGAGGCACGGGTTCGATAGGCTGGAGGTATAAGTGGAGGGAGGAGGAGGCGAGGAAACTTCTCCTAAGAACTCACACAACCGCGACGACGATAAGGTATCTAGCCGAACACCGGGATCCACCTGTCAAAGTCTTCTCCGTTGATAGGATCTATCGGAATGAGCGCATCGACTGGAAACACCTGGCCGAGTTCCACCAGATAGAAGGCATAGTGATGGGAGAAGACGTATCCTTCAGGGATCTCCTCGGGTTAATCAAAGAATTCTACGCCAAGCTTGGATTGAAAAATGTGAGATTTAGACCCAGCTATTTCCCGTATACCGAGCCATCTGCCGAGGCGATCGCATACCTTGAGGACAAGAAAACTTGGCTGGAGCTCATAGGCATGGGCGTCTTCAGGCCGGAGGTGACGAGGCCGCTCGGGGTGAAGCAGAGGGTTCTCGCGTGGGGAGGGGGGTTGGAGAGGTTGGCGCTTGCGCTTTATGATCTAGATGATATCAGGACCTTCTATAACAATGATCTGAACTGGATTAGAGGGGTTCCGGCTATACTTCTCAAGCGGAGAACGGGGCGCATCTAGCTACTTGTACGGAGGCGGGACTTCCCTGAATTTCGAGATCCACTTCGCGAATTTCTCAGCGGATCTAGCCCTATGGGAGAACTCGTTCTTCTCCTCGACGTCCATTTCCCCGAAAGTTCTCCCATCCCCCTCCGCCGGAACAAATATCGGATCGAATCCGAATCCCTTCGTCCCCTGAGGCTTCTCAGCGATCCAACCCGACACCTCTCCGGTAAAGATTTTCACAGGCTCTGTCAGTGGAGAGTAGAATGCGATCGCGGATTTGAATTGCGCTCTTCGGTTCTTGATTCCCTCCATGAGTTTGAGGATTCCATTTATGCCTATGGTTTTGAAGACGTAGCTGCTGAATGGGCCGGGAAAGCCTCCCAATGCGTCGATGAATAGTCCCGCGTCCTCCACCATGACGGGCTCTTGGAGCATGTCATATGCATAGAGAACGCTGTGCTTTGCTATCTCCCGTAGATCCATTGACTGTATCTCCGGCGTGGCAAGCGGCTCGATCCTAAATTTCAGGTCGTATCGCTTGAAGATTTCTCGGAATTCCTCTGCCTTGCCCTTATTCGTTGTCACGATGACGAACCTAAGTCCTCCTTCTCCGTTCCTCGACATATCTCCCCCTCCTCCTAATCTCCTTCACCTTTTCAAGAATCCTCAACGTAAAATCTCTTCCCACGACGCTTGAATATCCTTTGAGGAAGTTCTTCATGAAGTTCTCCCTTAATGGGTGATGAGCGCTTTCAAGGCTTCTGTCAAGTAGGTGTATATCAACCGCGAGCTCCTCGAGATCATCCGTCACAGCGCTTAACCCAAAATCTATCAGATAGAGCCTTCGGTATCTGTCAATGAGTATATTCGAGGTGGTTAAGTCCCCATGGACGATTCTATTAGAATGCATCTTCCCAACGATCTCTCCTAGGCTCCTCGCGAGCGACTCGACGAGTTTAGGAGGAAGACCATCTAAGACCTTTTTGAGTTCTGACCCCTCGATGAACTGAATGTAGAGGGTTGAGTCACCTCTATCCATTAGGATGACGGCGGGACATGGAACCCCGGCTTTCTTGAGATCGGATATTATCTTCGCCTCATGTAGGGTTCTCCTCTCTCTGACCCATTTATCGAGTTCGGGCATGCGATACGGCTTCGGAACCCTGTGTTTCGATACTAGTCTAAAGCCATTCCACTCGAGTTTCGAGACGACGGCTTCGGCTCCAATCCTGATCACCTCGGATTTCACGTCCAGCATCATCTACGCCACCTCCTCATAGGCCCTGCTCCCTCCAAATCGCCTCGGCTTCGTCTATCCTATACCTCGGCCTCACCCTGCTCTGCTCGATACTCGTGGTCTGGCCCACCATTAGCTGAAGAACCCCGGTCCAAGCTATCATCGCCCCATTATCTCCCGCGTATTCCGGGGGGACCACATAGACCCCTGCGTTGTGTAATTCGGCCATCGCGTCCACCATCTCCTTCAACCTCTTACTCCGAGCTAGTCCGCCGACCAAGAGGATCCCCTTCTTCTCGGTGAAGGCGAGCGCCCTCTCGAGGGTCTCGGTGAGCATACTATACACGGTTTCGGTGATGCT
>CAZAVQ010000041.1:0-6928 GCA_964488635.1 uncultured Nitrososphaeria archaeon | reverse complement strand
CTCTGGGGGCTCGCCTGAGCGGTGGGAGACGACTGGGACTATTCCCTTCTCGTGGGCGATCTTCACCGATTTCATGGCCGTTGTCAGGAGCCCGACTTGATTCGGCTTTACGATCAGGGCTTGGACCGCGCCCTTGTCCGCTGCCTCGCTCAGGATGTCGGGTCGGGTGACTATGAGATCGTCTCCGCAGACTAGGGTCTTCCCGGCCACAAGCTTGGATAGCTCGATGAAGCCGTCCATATCGTTCTCGTCCATCGGGTCCTCCACGTAGAATAGCTTGAACTTATCAACCCACTCGGCAACCCTATTCATTTGTTCTTCGCGTGTTAGTTCAACGCCCTCGGTTCTGTAGACGTATTTCTTCTTCTTAGGATCCCAGAGGCTGGATGCGGCGACGTCCACCCCAACCCTGATCTCGAATCCGAGTTCGTCGGAGACCTCTTCTGCCGCCTGCTTCAGGATCTCTAGGCCGACCTCGGTCTTAACGGGTGGAGCGTATGCGCCTTCATCCCCTCTCCCCAGCGTGAATCCGCCTAGGTACTTATCGAGCAGTTTCCCGGCCCGCTTGTGGACTAGGAAATTGGCCTTCACCGCGTCGCCTATGTTCTTGGCTCCAATCGGGCTGACGAGCATCTCCTGCCAGTCCGGGGCGCCCTTCCCGGCGTGTGCTCCCCCACCTATCACGTTTCCTAGCGGGAATGGTAGCCTGAATTCGTCGACGAGTTTTAGGTGTTCGAAGAGGTGTTTTCCTAGGGCGCATGATGCGGCGAGAGCCGTTGAGAGTGAGACCGCGAAGGCCGCATTTCCGCCGAGCCTGCTGAAGTCGTTTGTTCCATCGAATTCCTTTAGGATCTCGTCTACGGCGGCTTGATCGGATGCATCTAAGCCTATTAGCTTCTGGGACAGCTCGTTGTTTATCAGCTTGATGGCCTCGTCTACTCCTCCGCTCGGATAATATGCTACTTCTTTGCCTCCCTTACTCTTCCCGGCTGGAGCAGAGGCCCTCCCGAACCCGTTCTCGACGACTACCTCGACCTCAACCGTTTCCTCTCCTCTGCTATTGTATATTTTTCTAGCTTTTACTCCCTTAATCTTGACCCACATTCTCAACACCTCTCAGGGATTGCTTTGACCCGAAGAGTGATTGAAGCCTTATGATTTCATCGAAGTACTCGTAATGGGTGAGAAACATCCTCCTACAACAATACCTCTTTATCCCGAGGTCGTCGAGGACTTTTCCAGGGGGCTCCCCCTCCTCAACCCTGCTAACATACTCCTCCCACTTGTCTGCGATCAAGGCTCCGCAGGTAAAGCACCTAATCGGGAACATCATGCTTTTTGACCCGGAGGGAGGGCTGCCGCTCATTATTTTAACCTTATTCTCCTCTGGAAAACGGCTCTATCCTTAAATCGAGTCGGCGACCTCCTTTTTGCCGCGATGCTTGTCGACGTGATCTTTGGATTGCCTGAGAAATTCGCGGAAACCGTCGTGGTCGTAGATGTCTTCAGGTCGAGCACGGCCATAGTGACGGCCTTCGAGAACGGGGCCGCCGGGATAGTCCCCTGCTCCTCCGCGGCGGAGGCATTCAGGCTTAGGGAAAGACTCGGAGACGAATACCTCTTGGTGGGAGAGGAGCTCGGATTAACCCCGAGGGGATTTGACCTAAACATATCTCCAAGCTTGCTGACGAGGGATAGAATCGGTGGGAGGAAGATGATTTACTGCTCGACGAATTTGATGAAGGTCGTTTCGAGGTGTATGAGCGCCGAGAGGCTCGTGATCGGGGGCCTAGTAAATTCGAGGGCGGTGGCCGAATACCTGAATAAGATAAGGCCGGATCACATCTCGATAATCGCCTGCGGCTTTCTACCAAAAAACATGGTCACCTTGGAGGACGTCGTAGGCGCCGGAGCAATAGTACATAAGCTCAGATACGATGAAGCATCTGATACCGCGATCTTAGCCCAACTAGTCTACGAAAATGATCGATGGAGGGAAGTTGTGCCTAGGGGCTTTATCGCCAACTATCTGAGACAAATAGGCTGGGGAGACGACATCGAGATCTGTCTAAAAGAAGATGTTTCAGAAATCATCCCAATCCTCAAGGACGGAGAGCTGAAGGCGACGAAGCTCCGAGATCACCTATAGGATTTCTGCTTAAACCTCCTCGCAGATCTCCTGTTTGGTTTCTTGGGCTCAGCCTGCCTCGGATCGCCAGCCAGCAGATTCCTGTTATATTCTTTGATCTTCGAGAGGACTTTCTCGTTCCTGGAGGCGAGGGCTCTAGCTATCGCGAATGAAACCGCGTCCGCTATGGCCATGATTCCTCCTCCCTCGGCCTTGACATCGAAGTCGTGGCTCTTCCAAAACTTCTCATCAAAGTAAAGCGGCACCAATATCTTCGACCTAACTATCTCGTTTCCGAAGTATTCCAGAGGCTGATTGTTGATGAAGATCCTCCCAGATCCCGGCCTAACGGTGAGCCTGGCGACCGCGGTCTTCCTCTTCCCGACGAATACTCCGAGGATCTTAGCCAAACTTCAATCGCCCTCCCGTGAGCTCCTTACTCAACTCGGCCAAGGTCATGTACCTTATCAGCTTACCGGATCTATTCCTAGGCTCCTTTAAAACGGCTTCCGGTATCTCGATCTTCTCCACGTTTTCCAGCTCCTTCGGCACCCCGATATAGACTTTAAGCCTCCGCAGGGCCTCTTTCCACCGTTTGTTATGCCTTGGGAGCATCCTATAGACCGTGTACCAAAATATCCTCTCAGGTCTTTTCGGATACCAAACAGTTCCCCTCTTCGGGGAGACGAGGGCCCTACGGGAGATCAGGAACTTATATCTCTCGAGGATCGCCTGCTTCCTCCCGGTTATTATAGCCTTCTCGACATTCACGACCGTGACGTTTACTCCCTTCAACAGCATCTTCGCTATCCTAGAAGCCACCCTGCCGAGCTTGTGCATGGTCACGTCGATGACGACCTCTTTCCTCTCTTCCAGCGCTTGCAACTCCTTCAAGGCCCTATGATCTGGGTGAAAGACCTAAATATATAGCCTCGCATCCGGCGAATCGAGAATCTTAGGCGGCCTTTTTCAACGCCACGTTAGATGGAATATTACGTAACGAGAGCTAATGAGAAGTACTTTTAAGGCAATCTAGGTCCTTTAGTTGAGAACTCTGGTCAGAGAAACGCCTTCGCGGCCGCCAGAGGGGGAAAGCGTGCGGGAAGCTGTTAAGGGATTATTTCGGTCGATCTTGGGTGAAACCGGGACATCCGTCTTCGAGTTTAATTTAACTAGGATTTTGGGGAGAGATCCTTTCGAAGTGTTCTACGAGGATCCCCCTCTCTTCTATGAGGGACTGAGGAAGATGTTCACGGCCGGCGCGGACGCCATCATGAAGCTTATCGGCAACGTATTGATAAACGGGTCTGGGTTAACGAGCATTACAGTCGAGGAGTTCTTGGACTTCATGAGGAGGGGTGACCCGGAGGCGAAGGCTAAGCTACGTGAGATGATATTGGAATTCGATAGGAGAAAATCCGGGAGTGAAGTGCTTGAAGGAGTTTAAGGTTGAGACGGGGATAAGCGGCCTCGACGAGTTGATAGAGGGCTTTCCGAGGGGAGGCTTGATAATAGTCGCCGGCAGACCTGGAACAGGTAAAACTGTTTTCGGGGCCACTTTCCTCTATAATGGGGCCGTAAAATATGGGGAGAGGGGTGTTCACGCCTCCTTCGCCGAAGACAAGGAATCGTTTTACGATAACATGGCGGGCTTCGGGATGGATTTCCGGAAACTGGAGGAGAAGGGGTTATTCAGGTATGTCGAGCTTCCAACGGTCTTCGAGGCTTCATCAACGCTGATGAAGGAGATCCTCGAAGTGGTTCAGGAATTGAACGCCAAGCGGCTTGTGATAGACTCGTTTACCGCCATATCCCAGTTCTTCAAGGATCCAAATGAAGTCCGCGTCCTCCTACACACGATTTTATCCAAGATGGTTAAACAGCTTAGGTGCACGACGATATTGATAGAGGAGATCCCGCACGGGGTCGAGCGCATAGGCCACGGCTACGAGGAATTCGTCGCGGACGGCGTGATCTTCCTAGACGCCTTGAGATTTGAGGACAAGAATCTCAGGGAGCTGCGGATAGCGAAGATGAGGGGATCTGAGCTTAGATTCCTAGATGCCTGCTTCACCCTTCACGGGGGATTCCGGGTGTTTGGGCAATTTAGGATTAAGAAAATCGAGAAACCGAGGCGATTTGAGCCCCTTCCGGATCCACCCGGCATGTACTCGACCGGGATGCCCGCCTTAGATGATGAGATCGGGGGATTGCCCAAGGGTTCCACGATACTACTTGAGATAGATCGAAAGCTGAAAGCCCCAGATTATCAGGTAATCCTGGCTCCGATCATCGCGAACTACGTCTCACATAATAGGCCCCTCATAATAATTCCCTCCTCGGGAACCGATTGGAGAGACCTCATAAACCTCTCAAAACTCTATGGATTCCGAGAAGACTGCTGGAAGAAGGTCTCGCGAATCCTAGAGCGGGAGGAGATGAAGATAGAGTCGGCGCCGCCGTTCGTGGTCAGCTACGCATACGAGGATCTACATTCGTGGTTTGAAAAGATGTTCGGGATCGAGGAGGAACTCATGAGATCTTTGGGAGCGCCGCCTCTGCGGGTTATCGGAGCTGATACCGTGGCCCAGCTATTCGGCCAGGAATCATTAACCCAAGCCAATCTAGACGTGCATAGGACTAAGGTCTTGGGGGCTTTAACGATCTGGATTAGTAAGCCCATTCGCCCGAGGCTCTCCGAGATGCTGGCGCCCATGGCCCATATACACCTTAAACTCACTAGGAGACATGGATGCCTACTCTTCTATGGGATCAAGCCTAGGACTCCGCTTTACGCCGTGGAGATGGATGTTTCGAGAGGGTATCCGTTACCGAGGTTAACGCCGATAGTTTGAAGGAGAACTCGTTGACCTAATCTTTTATCTTAATCCTTCGGTGAATTTTTGAGGGAGATGTCGGAGGAATCTAGCTCTAGGAGACGTTCTAGGTGGTCTTGGGAGATCTTCACGGCCTTCATGTTCATAGGCCTCGGATTGGGGATGATCTTCGGGGAAACCGGGGCGGGAGTTATCTTAGGAATGGGCGTGGGCTTTCTCCTAAGCTCCCTGATCAGGGTAGAGCGGAAGGTGATATTCGTATTTCCCAGAAACGCGGGAGGCATAGCCCTGATAATAATCGGCATAGGCTTCATCCTCCTCGGCCTCGGAACCCTCGGATACCTTCCACCCCAGATTCTTCGGCTCGCGGGAGGGGTGTTCCTCTTAGGGCTCGGAATTCTAATAATTTTTGCTGGAGGCATTATGTTGAAGAGAACTTAATCTTCAGAGACCCTCTGGGAAACTCGGAGTTATCCTATTATCTTCACGCCGCTTCCCGTGGGATATTTCTCGGCGAACTCCCTGGTGGTTAGTACTGTGCTCCCAGATTTTAGGAGCTTTTCATATGCCTTTTTCGAGAAGCTGAAGGCCGAGATCGTTATCGGGTGATCTATGTTCCCCGTTCCGAGCACTTTTCCAGGGACGTAGACTACGTCGCCTTTCTCGGTCAGCCTGTTTAATTTGTAGAGGTTCACGGCCCGCCTATTCCCCCTAGGTCTGTCGGCTTCCTCTAGTATCCTCTTCCAGAACCTGGTCTTCTTCGCTTCCCTCGGGATCGATTTCAGCAGCATCAGCCTGAACCCCGGTCTAACGACCTTCCTTCTGCTTACCATCGCCGAGTGGAGTGGAAAGATCCACGTCATAAAGATTCACTCTTCTCCGCCCCGTTCTCCTGCCAATTCGCGGGACAGCAGCTCCTCGAGATCGGACACCTTCTTCTCCAACGCCTTCGCCGCTTCCACCAGTATCCTCTTCGGCGGGAGGAAGCCTATGGACTCCACGTATAGTATTCTCTTATCCCCGTCTCCGTGCTTGGGCTCGTAGAGGGAGGAGATCGCGGCCTGCCACTTGGAGTGCTTCTTACCCCTACCAACCCTAACGTAGAGCTCCATCTCTATCCTCTGGCCCGGGGCCAGTATTACTATCGGGATCTTCGGGCTGACGGGCCTCACCGTGGTATTCTGGTCTTCCGGGATCATGTCTCCGGAGTAGACCGTCTTCGGCTCGTCCTTCGCCTCGGCCCTCAAGATATACCTGACTGTACACTTCTCGCATCCGAGCTTGCTCCCGCAGGTGCATTCCTCGGGCGCGACGTAGTGGTCGATGTCTGAGATGAATGGTATCAGGCTTATCCTGTGGGCGAGGATGTCGTTCGGCATGCTCGAGGTATTCTCTATTATGAGTATCTCCTCGACGGCCATAGTGGGGACCTCGTTTATCGTGAAGCGCCTTATCGCGTTCATGACTGCGAGTGGCATACCTCCCAGCTCGACCTCAACCGATTTCTCATCTTCCCGCAGAAGCTTGACGGAGACCATTTTGGAACCGCTTTGAAACCCGATGCGGCATCCTAAAAGCATTTTGGTTTTATTCGGGGGCTCGGATTTTATCCCTTAATCCAGTTTATGAACTCGGAGGTCGAGGAGAAGGTCCGCGTATATGTCTCGTTCGCGACCATGTAGACGTAGGCGTCGGGCATCTCATCCTTCCAGTGATCTATCCAGCTGGCGATCGTGCCCTCTATACTTGAGAATTTTCCGGGGATCGCCGGGGACTTGTCTTGGGATCTGAGGTATTTCAGTTCCGCGAAGTCTTCCTCGATTAGCCACGACTTGACCTTCGGGTTTAGGCTTATGGGAATCAAGCGGACTATCATCAGCTCACGAGTTCTCCCCCGCTGCATCACGAACTCGAGGACGGCTAGAGCGTCGCTAATATAACTCCCCGCCGGATCTATCACCAT